>NZ_JBSSHR010000011.1:0-219857 GCF_059089345.1 Micromonospora sp. BS32 | reverse complement strand
CTCTGCAATCCAGCGCGGCCGACCTGAACCCCGAGATCGACACTTCGGAAAAGTCACTTCCCGGACCCGCCACACCCCAGCCTAGAACAACCCTCGCCACGGCCTCTTGACACAGAGGGGTGCCAGATCCGGACGCCTGGGACCGCTACGGGCCGTGCGGCCACCCGGTAGGTTTGCCCGCATGTCGCCGATCCAGACGGACCTGCTACCCGATACCCGTCGTGCGCTGGTCCACCGGCTGGCCACTGGTCAGGTACAGGGGCGGGCGCCTTCTGTCGTCGCCGCCGTGGTGCGCGATGGCCGCCCTGCATGGGTGGACGGGTGGGGAAGCGTGGACGGTAGCGTGCCGGACGGCAACATCCAGTACCGGATCGGCTCGATCACCAAAACGTTCGTGGCGGTGCTGGTGCTGCGCCTGCGCGACGAGGGGCGACTCGCCCTTACCGACCCGCTGGCCGAGCACCTGCCCGGCACGGTGGCGGGTCAGGCCACGGTCGGTGCCCTGCTGGCGCACACCGCCGGACTGGTCGCTGAGGCGCCCGGCCCGTGGTGGGAACGAACCCCGGGCGCGCTGCGACCCGACCTGGCCGACGTGCTCGGCAGCGATGCGCAGGTGCATCCGGCCGGACAGCGCCACCACTACTCCAACCCCGGTTACGCGCTGCTCGGCGCGCTGGTGGAGCGGGTTCGCGGCGAGGCGTGGGGCGAGGTGCTGCGGCGCGAGGTGCTGGAGCCGCTCGGGATGACCCGTACCACCCTGCTGCCGGTCGCGCCGCACGCCACGGGCTGGGCGGTCCATCCCTGGGCCGACGTGCTGCTGCCGGAGCCCGCCGTGGACACCGGCCGAATGGCGCCCGCTGGGCAGCTGTGGTCGACCGCGACGGACCTGGCCAGGTTCGCCGCCTTCCTCATTGACGGCGATGAGCGAGTGCTGCACCCGGACACCGTCGCGGAGATGCGCGCCCCGACGAGTCCCCCGGAAGCGACGGGCTGCGACAGCGGATACGGGCTCGGCATGCAGCTGCTGCGCCGGGATAGCCGACTGTTGGCCGGCCACACCGGCTCGATGCCGGGCTTTGTCGCCACCGTGTGGGTCAGCACCGATGACGGTCTGGGCGCCGTCGTGATGGGTAACGTGACCGCCGGCCTCGCCGCCGGCGCTCTCGCCGCTGATCTGCTTCAGACTGTCGCCGAGCGGGAGCCGCGGATCCCGGCGCCGTGGCGCCCGCTGCCCTCAGTCGACCCGCAGCTACTGGACCTCGCCGGCCTGTGGTACTGGGGGCCGGCCCCCTACGTGCTGCGCCCGCTGGCCGATGGCTTCGTGGAGTTGATCCCGTTGTCCGGGGGCGGGCGCGGCACCCGGCTGCGCCCCACGGGCGACGGCGGGTGGGAGGGGACCAACGGCTACTTCGCCGGCGAGCGGCTGCGGGTGGAACGCGACGCCGCGGGCGCGGTGAGCCACCTTGATCTCGGCACCTTCGTCTTCACCCGGCAGCCCTACGACCCGGCGGCGGTGGTGCCCGGCGGTGTCGACCCGGCCGGTTGGCGGGTCGGGTGACCTGACGAACGCACTGATCTCGACAGAAGCGGACGTCTCGCAGCGCCATGTCATGGCCAGTCCGCGCAGGCCCTCGGATCGGTCAGCCTGATCGTGATCATGTAAAGTCGACCCTCGATTGAATCCTTTGTTTGGGCTGGTCGGTTGTGCGAAGCAGGCTGGTGATCAGGCCGGTGTCAGGATCAGCCATCCGAAGCCGACGATCTCGCGGTAGCCGTTGAGGTATCCGTCGCGCCGCTGGTCAGCGAACGCGCGTGCGTCTGGCGTGCCGAGGCGTTCGATGCCCGCTTGCCAGTCGGACTCGAAGTCGTCCCACTCGGCGAGGGTAGATACGGCAACATGCAGGGGTCGGAACCCGGCGTCCGCGGCGAACTGGGCTAGGGCTGCCAGGTCGGGGAGGTCACCGAAGGTCTCGCGGACCTGATCGCTGGGGCTGGCCTGGTAGAAGCCGTCAGCGAACAGCAGTTTGCCGCCGGGCACGGTGAGACGGTGCAACGCGGTGAGGGCTTGCGCGGCGTCGCCCCAGACGTAGCCGGCCCCGACGTTAACGACGAGGTCGGCGGGCCGGTCCCACGTGGCGGCATCCGTGCTGTGGAACGTGACCCGATCGGAGATTCCCCGCTCCGTCGCGTGCAGCCGGGCCCGTTCACCGTCGCCGGCGTCGCGCTCCACCCCGTCACCAGCGATACCGTGGGTCTCACACAGCCGCAGGAGCAATTCGCCGTTGCCGCAGCCCAGGTCCAAGGCTCGCCAGCCCACCCCGGTGGGGGCCAGCCTCCGGATCAGGTCCGCTACCCGCTCCTCGCTCAGCGGCGCATTGTAAGTGAGGTTGGCCGCGGCAGCGGCCAAGTACGGCTTGAGATCTTGGTTGGTCACCGGCACACGGTACAGACAGATTCGTCCAAGCGGCCGTCACCATGAATGACCAGGGGTTTTCCGTGGTGGGCCGGAGGCATCACCATGCGAACCAGCTCAACTACGCCGGTGAGGCCCTTCCGCTACCTCTGACCAAGGCACTGGCCCGAGGTGGTATCCAATGAGATTCATCGAAGCGCATCGAACGCCGCCAAGGACTCGAGCTGCGGCGTGATGCGGCACGCAACTGAGTTGCGGCTCACCATCGACCTGGACAGGTACGAACGTGAGCGGCTCCCCGGGCCCGGGGAGCCGCTCACGTTCGGCGCGGGAAGTCAGGCGATGAAGCCCTCTTCCTTCAACCAGTCCGCGGCGACCTGCGCTACCGGCTCGCCCTTGACGTCGACGCGCTCGTTGAGCTTGCGGATGGTGTCGTCGTCGAGCTTGGCGGTGATCGGTTCAAGGATCTTGGTCAGGCTCGGATACTTGGCGGCAGTTGCGCCGTTGACCGTCAGCGCCGGGTTGTAGATCGGGAAGAACCTCTTGTCGTCCTCCAGCACCACCAGGTCGAGGTTGCTGATCCGGCCGTCGGTGGTGAACACCTCACCGAAGTTGCAGGACTCGCCCTTCTTCGTCTCGGTGTAGACGACTCCGGTGTCGACGCTCCTAATGTTGGACTTCGGCAGGTTCATGCCGTACATCTTGGTCATGCCGGGCCACCCGTCGTTCCGTCCGGCGAACTCGCTCTCCAGGCAGAAGGTCGCGTCGGCCGGGTTGCTCTTGGCGAACGCGGCGAGGTCGGACAGGGTGCGGAGGTTCCACTCCTTGGCCTTCTCCGCACGCACCGCCATCGCGTAGGTGTTGTTGGCTGGCGCGATGGCACCCCAGACGACCTGGTTCTTCTCCTTGTCCTCCTTGACCACCGCGTCGTACTGCTGCTTCGAGTCCGCGATCGGGTCGGTGTGGTTCAGGTAGGTGATCCAGGTGGTGCCGGTGTACTCCCAGTACACGTCGACGTCACCAGCGAGCAGACCCTTGCGGACGTTGACCGACCCCTTGATGTTGGTCTTGTCGGTCACGTTCGCGCCCGCCGCCTTCAGCGCCAGCATGGTGATGTGGCCGAAGACGATGTTCTCGGTGAAGTCCTTGGAGCCGACCACGATCGTCTGGCCGGCGAGCGCGTCATCCTGCTTGATCGACCCGGCCCCGACCGCCACCTTTCCACCGGAGTCCTCGGTGGTGACCGAGCAACCGGTCAGTGCCATGGCGATGAGTGCGGTGCCGGCAGCCAGCCGGGAAAGGGGTGTACGCATTGACGACCTCCACGACGCACGGGGCGTCGGTTGTGGAAAGGGGACGTGAACCTATGGATCAATCGAGCCCGGGCGGGCGGAGCAGATCGGCGATCACACCGCCGAGCCAGTCCAGCGTCAGGGCGAGAGCGGCGGTGAGTACCGCGCCGGTGATTAGGACGGGATCACGCTGAAGCTTGATCCCGGTCACGATCAGTCCGCCGAGTCCGCCCGCGTCGATGAAGGTGGCGAGCGTGGCGACCCCGACCGCGAGAACGAGCGCGGTGCGCACGCCGGCGAGAATCACCGGCACCGCCAGCGGCAGCTCGACCCGCAGCAGCACCGCGAGCGGGGACATGCCGATGCCCCGACCTGCCTCGATCAGATGCCGGTCGACCTGGTTGATCCCGACGATCGTGTTACGCAGCACAGGCAACACCGCATAGGCCACCAGCCCGATCAGCGCAGTGCCGGCGCCGATGCCCAACCAGATGCTGAGCAGTACCAGCAGCCCGATGGCCGGCATCGCCTGACCGACGTTGGCCAGAGCGGTGACGAACGGCGCCAGCCAGCGCAGCGCCGGGCGGGTGAGCAGAACGCCGGCGCTGACCGCAATCACCACCACCAGCAGGGTGGTCATCGCGGAGATCGAGACGTGCTGGCCGGTCACCCGGAACAGCTGCCCGGCGTTGAGCGAGCGTCGCTCGATGTCGTCCAGGGCAAGCGAGCTCACCCAGAGGTACGTGGCGAGCAGCGCCGCCGCGAGCACCAGCGGCATGGTCGCGTGCCGGCGCAACAGACCCCGCCACCGCGAGGGTGGGGCGGCGTCCGCGAGCTGACCGGAGCCGAGCGTGCCGACGCTCACGGCGTCTCCCGATCCGCCGTCGACCGGGCGCCACGGCGCTGCACGGGCACCGCCGCGGCTTTCGGCCCGTCCGCTGTCTCCGGCGCCTCCGCCACCGGCCGATCGCGGCGCCGCTCGGTCTCGCGCATCTCACCGATCGCTCGCATCAGCCGGTCGATGGTCACCGTGCCGCGGTACCGGCCGGCGTCGTCGACCACCACCGCAGCACCGCTGCTGCTGCTGAGCATCGCGTCGAGCGCGTCATGCAGCGTGGCACGAGGTTCCACCACGGTGGCCGGTCCGCCGATCCCGTGCAGGTTGTCCTGATGCGGATCCAGGTCCCGGGCGGTGACCCAGTGCACGGGGCGCCGCTCGCTGTCGACGCTCAGTACGGCCCACTCGCCGGTCTCGTCCAGCCGGCGCAGCGCCGACGTCGGCGAGTCGTCCAGCCGGACCAACTCGGCCTCGTCCCAGTCGACCTCGTCGACCCGGCGCAGGTTGAGCTGCTTGAGTGAGGCGCCGGCACCGATGAACTGGGCCACCGTCTTGTCCGCAGGGTTACTCAGGAGCCGCTCCGGGGTGTCGAACTGCCGGATGCTCGACCGGTCACCGAGCACCGCGATGCGGCTGCCCATCTTGATCGCCTCGTCGAAGTCGTGGGTGACGAAGACAATCGTCTTCTGCAGCTTCTCCTGCAGCCGGAGGAACTCGTTCTGCAGCCGGTCCCGGGTCAACGGATCGGTGGCGCCGAACGGCTCGTCCATCAGCATCACCGGGGGGTCGGCAGCCAGCGCCCGGACAACCCCGACGCGCTGTTGCTGGCCGCCGGAGAGTTGACGTGGCAGGCGGTGCCGGTACTGGCCGGGTTCCAGCCCGACCAGGTGCAGCAGCTCGTCGACCCGGGCGTCGATCCGCTTGCGATCCCAACCGAGCATCTTCGGCACCAACCCGACATTGGTCGCCACGTTCATGTGTGGGAAGAGCCCCACCTGCTGGATGACGTAGCCGATGCGCCGACGCAGCTCGGTCGGGTTGAGCGAGGTGACGTCGGATCCCTCCACCATGATCCGCCCGGAGGTGGGCTCGATCAACCTATTGATCATCTTCATGGTGGTGGTCTTGCCGCAGCCGGAAGGGCCGACCAGCACGACGATCTCGCCGCGCCGGATGGTCATCGAAACGTCCTCGACCGCAGGGGTCTTCTGTCCCCGGTAGAGCTTGCTGGCCTGTTGCAGGTCGATCATCACGTCAGCGGTCATCGTTGACCTTCCTGGGCGGTGGACGGGGCCGCGAGGGCCGGCGAGCCGGCGAGCGCCATGACGGAATCTGGTTGCTCGGAGCGGGACGGCGCGGTTGACCTTGATCGGGGCCGCCGGGTATCCCGGCCGGCCCGGGTCAGCACACCGAGCAATCCCAGGCAGATGTCCACGACGAGGGCGAGGACGACCACGCCGAGCGTGCCGATCAGGGCCTGGTTCAGCGAATTCACGCCGCCGAGGTTGGCCAGGCCCGAGAAGATCTGGTTGCCCAGGCCCGGCCCGCCGACGTACGCGGCGATCGCCGCGATGCCCATGGTCATCTGGGTGGAGACCCGGATACCGGCCAGGATAACCGGCCAGGCCAGCGGTATCTCGACCGTGCACAGCGACCGTATCCGGCTCATCCCGATGCCGCGGGCGGCCTCGGTCAGCGCGGGGTCGATCTCGGTCAGTCCCACCACCGTGTTACGGATGATCGGCAACAGGGCATACAGGGTCAGCGCGACCAACGCGGGGAGGTACCCCAAGCCCAGCGGCGTGATCAGCAGGCCGAGCAGCGCGAAGGAGGGGATGGTCAGCACAGCGGCGGCAACCGCGACGGCGATTCCCCGGGCGCGCCGGTGGCGGTAGGTGAGGACGGCGATGGACATGCCGATGAGCGTCGCCAGTGCTATCGCCATCAACACGATCGTGGCGTGCTCGATGGTCTGGGCGATCAGCAGGTCGCGGCGGCTTTCCAGGTATTCGAAGAAGGTCATCTGACACGTCCTCTCGGCGGCTGGCAGGCCCCCGGCCAGAGATAGCCGCGACGGTGCTGGACCTGCCATGGCCGGTTGGCCATCACATTTCGGGCGTAGGCGTTCGGCAAAGGCCCTCCGTGTGGGACGTGGAGTCGGTTGGAGAAATCAGCAGGGAAGTTCTGCCGGGCACGCCGAGCGACACGGAGTCGGCGCGCCACCACCTCGGCCATCTCCTCCTTCCGGACAGAAACTTCTGTACAAGGCGATCATGGGGGTGCCACGGTACGCCATGGGCTCCTCGTCAGTTCGGTCGGCCCGGGACCGGAGCCTGAAATGGGTCCGATGCTGCGACAGCGAGACAACGATGTGGGCGGCGGCCAGGTGACCGCCATCAGCTCGGCGACCCGGGGCGTGGCTCCATGGCGTTCACACGAAGGATCAAAGTGGGGCGGGCGGGACTCGAACCCGCGACCGAGGGATTATGAGATCAAGATGCCCGTCCCGCCTGCCTGGGCATCTGGCGGTCTAGCAGCGGAAACACCTCTCGACATCTCACACCACTCCCCCGCGATCCGCCGACCTCTTGCGGACCAGATGCGGACTGCGCGTCCCTGAGCGTTCGTGATCGAATAGCCGGCCGTGGGGTGGGATGAGTGCCTGGCGGAGTTACTGGTCCAGCTCGGGGATCGTGGCCTGGTCGCCATGGTCAAGATGGACGGCGAACGCCAACGGGGCCGCTGGACGGTGCTGGTGTCAGGCAGCCCGATGGCTGGGGACTTCGTGCGGTGGGACGGCGACGACTTGAACGCCGGGCTGTCGCGGGTGATAGCCCAGATTCAGGAGCGGGTTCCGGGACTGCTCGACTGAGCTACGGCCTCGGGGTTAGAAGAAGGTCGCGGATGGCTGGCTGGGTGGCTGAGGACCTGGTCAACCTGTCCGGTGTTGTCGGGCAGCGGGGGGCACGGCGGGTGGTCTTGGCTGCACGACGGCCTGAGATAGGTTTCACGCTGTGACAGCACCTGAGATCACCGTCGCCACGCCGGAAGACCGTGGACACGTCATCACCTCGCTGGTCACCGCATTCACCAAGGACCCCGTCCTGCGGTACTTGTTCCCCGACGAGGCGACCTACCCGCAGTACGCCGCCGCCTTCTTCGGGCACCTCTTCGACAAGCGAGTGCATAAGGGAACGATCTGGACGATCGAGCGCGGCGCGTCGGTCGCAATCTGGGAACCCCCCGCAGCCGAGGACGAGTGGCCAGACGACAATCTTGCCGCCCAACTTCCCGCCGACGCATTGAACCGCGCCCGCGCCTACGACGAGGCGGTGCACGCCGCACTGCCGGCTGCCCCCTTCTGGTACCTCGGGGTATTGGGTACGCACCCTGACAACGCCGGCCGCAGGTGGGGCCACGCTGTCATGAAGGTGGGACTGGACCGGGCCGCCGCAGACGGCCTGCCGGCGATCCTGGAGACCAGCAACCCCGACAACGTCGAGGTGTACCGTCGCGCTGGCTGGGAAATGGTGCACGCCTTTGCGGAGCCCCTGCCTACCTGGGTCATGCGGCAGTCGATTCGCTGAGTTCGGCGAATCTTTTCGGCGGCTGCGTTTGCCACCACGCTTGCCGTTGGCCTATCCCCTGGTAGCGGGCTGGCGGATCTCCTCGTCGGGCAGTGGTAGACCGTCCAGCCTCCCCGGACGGGGACAAGGTGGAGCGCCCTACGTCCGAACGACCTTGGCCCCGTCCGGGAAGGCTGGTAGCCCTTGTGGTGCCCGGCGAGGTGATCCGCTTCATCCGCGTGCTGGCCTACACCGGACTGCGTTGGGGCGAACTGGCTGCGCTTCGCGTGCGACGGCTGGACCTGGTGAAGCGTCGCCTGCTGGTGGCGGAGTCGGTAACCGAGGTCAACGGGCGGGCGGCGTTCGGCACGCCGAAGTCACACCATCGCCGCTCAGTGCCGCTCCCCCGGTTTCTGGTCGAGCCGATGGCCGCGCAGATCGCCGGCCGCGCCCGTGACGAGCTGGTGTTCACGTCCCGGGCCGGCGAGGTGCTGCGGAACAACAACTTCCGCCGCCGGGTCTTCGATCGGGCTGCGGCGTCGATCGGCCTCGCCGGGCTGACGCCGCACGAGCTGCGGCACACTGCGGCCAGTCTCGCCGTAGCGGAGGGCGCCAACGTGAAGGCGGTGCAGCGCATGCTCGGGCACGCCTCGGCGGCGATGACGCTGGACGTGTACGCGGACCTGTTCGAGGACGACCTGGACCAGGTGGCGGACCGCCTGGACCGGGCGGCGAGTCGTGCCGCTGCGGACTCAGTGCGGACTGACGGCGTCGGACCCGACCTTGACGCGGTTCGTTCGGATCGCCGGCAGCAGGGCTGAGCAGGGCTTTTGCGTGGTGGGCCGGAGGTACCACCATGCGAACCAACCGGCGACCATCGCCGGTGACCCCTTGCCGCTGCGTTTGAGCAGGTCAGCCCGATGAAGCGGGACTTCCGGCCGTCGGACATCGAGCGGTTGGCGGGTGCCGATCTTGTCCAGGAGTTCCTTGATGAGGGATTGACGGCACCCGCGGCGCAGGCGGCCCGCTCTCGCATGGTGATCGAGATCGTCGCCCACCTACTCGACACGTTGACCGATCCCATCACTACCGAGGCCGCCGCGTACGTGACCTTCGTACGGACGATCTCGATTCTGAACGTGCTCCTTCCGGACGGGAGGAAGCGATGACCGACGACCACACTCTCGACGCCGGGCCAGTGGTTCGGTTCTCCGAAGCCGAGAAGATCAACCCGTTCGGGTTGCTGATCGACCTTCATGACCACGCCTTGAGACACTCGCCCAAGTCGTCGCGGGCTGAGGCGTTGACGGAGTTGGCGCTCGCCGCCGCCCGTGGTGTCGTGGTGGACCCGGTGGGGTCAGCCGTGGGGGTCAGAAAAATCAAGGGCCGGTCTCCCGTGATGGGAAACCGACCCTTGACCTGCTGTGCGCCCGAAGGGACTCGAACCCCTAACCTTCTGATCCGTAGATCTCCAAGAGCACTTCGCAAGCGTTTGGCAGAGTTCGCGTCGCGCTGGTCGCCGCACGCTCGGCAACTCCATCGGTCCGGGCTCGTCCGGCGTCGTTCGCCCCAGTGGCTCCCAGCCGTGGCTCCCACCGAGGACTGAGACCACGCTGCCTTCATCGCTGGCGCCGACAACCACCGGCCTCGCAGCGGTCATGGCCAGGCTCAGGAACTCGCAGATCGCATTGGGTCGGCCGCCTACGGGCCTCATCCATGCCGTCCACGGAGCCTGTCGACCGGTGGCGCTCGGCTGAGTACTTCGACGGATATGCACTCAACGGCTGCGGCCATACGCTCACCACCGTGAACCCGATTGCACCCCCACCCAAGCGGACCATGGTCTGGCAGAGCCTGGCCTTCATGATGGCCTGCCATGGCCTGCTCATCGCCGGGCCCGCCCTGTTGTGGACGCTGCTTCCCACCGACGGCCAATGCGAAGGTATCCAATGCATTCCGCACGACCTCTTGCTTCGCCTGGCAATCATGGTCGGCCCTTTGTTCCTTGCCGTGGCACTCCCCGCCTCGGCAGTCAAGCTTTGGTTCACGGTGGCCCGGACCGAGCTTCAAGCGGCCTGGGCCATTGGGACAACGGCTGCACTCACCGGCTGGCTCCTCGGGTTTGTCGCCATCGGCTGCTACATCAGCTACTCCATGTTCCTTGATCAATGAGAGCGGATCTCCTCGTCGGGCAGTTGTAGACCGTCCAGCCTCCCCGGACGGGGACAAGGTGGAGCGCCCTACGTCCGAACGACCTTGGCCCCGTCCGGGGAGGCTGGTAGCCCTTGTGGTGCCCGGCGAGGAGATCCGCGGCTGATCTCTGAGGAGGGTCGGGGTTCGGGGCGGAGCCCCGAGGTCTTAAGAGTCCTGGTCGTCCCGCAGTTGGCCGGCTGGCCCGGCCGATGCCGGCCGGAGGTCGCCAGCAGGCCGGGGCCGGGCCGGCGCGGCCCGCTTGCGGGCCGCCTTGATCTCATAGAGCGCAATTCGGCAGTGTCGAAATGCAGACGGTGTCCTCCGTCGACTGATGCGCGACAGTCGTCCGCCAACTGATTCGCGGCATCCGAGCGCGGATCGCGGCAGATGTGCGCAGCTGATCAAACAGTGGCCAATGTGGTGGTTGGGTTGACGACGACCGAAAACGATGCGGCAGCGGCCCGCGTTCCGCTCGGCTGTTTCCGGCGGACCGATCTCACACCTGTGGCCGCAGCCTCAGCGCCTGACGTGTGCCGTCACCGCGTCGCCGAATTGAACAAGGCATGCAGCTGGGGAAACTCAACTGGAATCCGCTCGGCGTCTTGAAGGCTTCCAAACCCTCCCGGCCATGGCACGGCAGGTGGCGACGGTTCCTCGTTCCAAGCCTTCGGCAGGTAGCGCCTCCAGTGCTTCCTAGAACGCGGCCGCGTCCCGGTGCGACGTTCGTACGCCTCCGCAGCAGCAGCGTCAATCGCCTCGCGCTTCAGCGTTGGCGCAGCGCGCGCCGGGCGGCGTCACGGAGCCGCTCGTCCGGGTGCGGGATGTCGCCCGGCCAGGCGTCCGTGCCGACGAGCCGCCTGGCCGAGTCGCGGAACTCGCGGAGGCGGTGGGCCGCTGGCGCCGGCACCGCGTCGAGGTCGGCGAGGGCCTCGACCGCGACCACGTGCACCGGCAGGGCCGGACTGCCGGGCGCACCCAGCGCACCCGCCAGGGCGGCCGCGGCGGTCTCGGTGTCGCCGGTGATGCGGCCGTGGGCGACGGCGGCGCGGACCCGCACCCAGGCATCGGCGCTGTCGAGCATCGGAGTCACCAGATCCGACAACGGCTCCGCGGCGCTCGCGGCGCGGGCGGCCTCGGTGAGGTACCACGCCGGCATCCGACCCGTCGTGAGCAGTTCGCGCAGCACGTCGAGCGCGCCGGCCGGCGGGTGGCCAAGGACCAGCCACGATGCGGCGGCGGCCGCCCGCTGCATCTCATCCTGAGCGCGCATCGCTGCGGCGAGCGCGGCGGTGACCTGCGGGTCGCCGGCCGCCTCCGGGACGGCGCCAAGCAGGCGGGCGACCACGATGGCGGCGGTGTCACGGGCGGCGAGCGCGACGAGCTCCCGCAGCAGCTGCGCAGCGACGGCGGGGCCGAGCGCCCCGACCAGTGCGATCGCGTCGTTGCCCTCGGTGGTGGCGAGGGCGGCGCGGATCGCCTCCACGGCGCGGTCCTTGGCGGGCAGGACGGCCAGCACGCCGGCCGGCAGCGGCCCGGCGTCCGGCGGCAGCACGCCCCACCGGGCCAGACAGCGCAGCGCCGTGCGGGACACCCGCGGGTCGGCGTGCCCGGCTGCCGCAGTCAAGGCCCGGCGCGTGACGGCCGGCAGGCGCGGCAGCCGGGCCACGGCGAGCTCCAGGTCGATGAGCCGCAGCCGCAGCCCGTTGGCGTCGCCCTGGCGCGGCAGCGCGCGGGTGAGCAGCTCCGCCGTCACCCGCTCACGATCACGCCACGCCCGGTGTAGTTGCGCGGCCAGCGCGGCGCCGTTGCCGTCGTGGTCGCCGGCGTCGATCCATCGCGCCGCCACCGCAAACCCGGTGTCCGGCTCCTCGACCAGCAGCTCCGCGATCCGGTTGGCCTGCTCCTCGTTGCGCGGCCGGTCCCCGTTGGCCGCGACGACCTCGACGGCCTGCGGCGGATACGGCGGACCGGCGCGGCGCATCGACAGCACAGCGGCGGTCAGCCGCAGCCCGCCAAGTCTGCCGGTGCGCTTGTCCGTGAGCAGGACCTGTTCCCGCGCTGCGGGATCCGGATGGTGTACCGCAAGTGCCGCCAACGCGTCGGCCCGCACCTCC
Organism: Micromonospora sp. BS32; assembly: GCF_059089345.1. Lineage (NCBI taxonomy): Bacteria > Bacillati > Actinomycetota > Actinomycetes > Micromonosporales > Micromonosporaceae > Micromonospora > Micromonospora sp. BS32. Next base: position 207,441 of record NZ_JBSSHR010000011.1, on the reverse strand, counting down.
ACATCGGGGTCCCCAGCCTCGACCGCGGCCAGCTCGGCGACCACTGCCTCGGGCAGCGGCACCCGGATCGCCCCCACTAGCCGGGCGTACGCGGCACGCACCTGCGCGTCGGGGTGCCGCGAGGCGGGCAGCAGCTCCACGGCCGCGGCCGCAACCGCGTCGACCACCGCCGCCACCACCGGGATCGCCAGGTCCGCAGCCGGATGGTCGGCGATGTCGGCGAGCAGCTCGAGCACGCCGGCGGCGTCGGCTCCATGCACCGCCGCGTGCGTGAGGAACGGTACCGCTACCACCGTGGCCGGGAACACGCTGCCCTGGTGCCAGACGTTGCCATGCAGGTCGTACAGCGCGTCGCCGACGTCGTGGGGGTCGTACAGGGCGCGCACCAGCGCCGGCACGTCCCCGGCCCCGCCGTATGCGTGCGTCAGCGCTGCCCACTCGACGGCGTCAAGGTCATCCGGCGCTCGCACGACAGCACCCTATCGTGACGCAATCGCCGCCACGATGGTTCGACGTCGACCACGCACCGGCACGATGGTGCTGTGCCCAGACCGCGACTCCATTCCAGGGCGGCGCTGTCAGGGGCCAACGCGCCTCGCGCCGGCTCCTCGGCACGTCCGTGCACCGCCACCCTTGGACAGCCGGCTGCGCTCCGTGACGCGCGGTCCGCGGCAGTTGCGGATGTTGGCGGCGGCATGATCGTGGCGCCGATTCCCGACTCAGGCACCAGCACTGGTGAGCGCGGCGACCGCCCGGGTAGCGGCCGCGCGAACCCTCGGTAGCGGATCGTCTCGGAGCTCGGCCACGGCCGGAAGCAGATCGCCGAGGAGGTGTCGAGCCACAACCTTCGCCGCCATCTCCCGCACCCGCCACGCCGGATCTCTCAGTGCCACGCGCACCCCGTCCAGGGCGTTGTCGTCCCACGCCCACAACAGACCCCGGACTGCCCACACCCTCAGCCAGTACCGCTGCTCGGTGGCCAGATGACCAGCAAGGAGCCGTCGCGCGTGTGGACCGCCCAATGCCACGATCAGGGCAGCATCGGTATCGGCGTCGTTCGCTACCACCGCGTGACGTCCCCGGCGAGTGCACTCTGCCTCGACGCTCTGGCGGGGAGTGAGACTCCAATGCGAGCGGACCGTCACGGCCCGATTGTCCCCTAGCCTCGACGGATGCGACCTCCTGTCATTGGCATGACCAACCTCATCGCGGCAGAAGAGGATGCCGGCAAGCCGGTAGGCGCAACCCGGGCACCGGACTTAGATCCAGGTCCAAGGACGGACGGCTTTCCACACGCGCCCGCGCCAACGTGCACGGCGCGGATGGAGGTAGATCTCAATGTCGCCCAACGCACTGGTCGACCCAACGCGGCGTAGTTCGGGAACCACCCGGTCTTCGTCTAGTCGGCGATAGACCCTCGCCAGATGCCCCAGGCAAGTCGCGGCAAGTAGCCTCACCTGGCGATCCTCGTGATCGAGTAAACCAAGATAGAGTTCCTGCAGTTCCTTCCAGTCCCCACCGCCATACAGAGCGGCGCCGACCATGGCGTCCAGGGCGCTGGAACGCTCGCCGCGATCGAGCGCCGCACGCACCTCGCCCGGTGTTGCCGGCGGTGGGTTGCGGAAGACCTGATGCTCATGGCTCATAGGCCGCATCTTTGCTCATCGGTGAGCCGGAGCGATCAACCGGCTAGAGGCCAGGCGGCCGTCGAGTGCACTCACGTCGGCACGACCGAATGGCCTCGGCGCCGCGGTCGCTTACCCAAGGTGACGCGCGGTCGGCGGCATGAGCGTGCACCAGATCGGAACGACTACCGGGACGTCATAGGTGACCTCGGCTGCCTTTCCATAGATGGAGGTCCCGCAGCAGGGATATCTCGGCGCCGTGGTGAATGACCTCGCGGTGTACGTGCAGGATGAGCTTCGCCATCGGTGCATCCGCGTACTCCGGCGGTGAGATGGCGCCTTGCGGCTGAGCTAATCCGGCTGCGCCGAGGTGGCGGACATCGCGGATCCACGCATCGTGCCCGTCGTCGAGCTGGCGCAGTGCTGCCTCGGCGGTGCCCGGGTAGGCGACGGCCCGGTGACCAGCAAGCGAGCCATCGAAGTGGGGTGCGGTCGGTGGCCCGAACACGTCGATGAGGTGCGCCAGCCGCCAGGCGATCGTGGTGACCGGCGCGCGGTCGTGTGGCGGGCTGGCGTAGTCCAAGGTGAATTCGCCTGCGCCGATCGACGTCGGCGCAGAACTCTGGCCGCGCCGGCTGAGGGTCCAGGAGCCCGGGACCGGCTGCCAGAAGTACTCGTCATCGGTCAGCCCGTCCAGCCGTGGCCGAAGCTGATGCTGCCAGTGCCACTCAAGTTGGTCGACCAGCTCTGCGTTCCAGTCCACATCCACGGTGCGACAGTAGAGATTGACAGGCGACCCGATCAAACCTACGACGACACCGTCAGGCCCCGAAGCAACCTACAAGGGCGGCACTTTCCCGCTCCGGACCAGCCGCGGACAGCCGCGACGAGCGGATTGCGGCAGATCAGTGCACCGGCGGCGGGAAACAATCTGGCTCTTGGTCAATTGAGCGATTTACGCATCTGTTGTGTCACGACGCGGTAGCCGGAAGTCTCATACAGCCGGATCGCGCGGGCGTTGTCGCCGAAGACGTTGAGCTCTAGGCGACCCAGGCCACGGGAGCGCACGGCATCCTCGGCAGCAGCTAGGAGCGCGCGTCCGTAGCCGGCTCCGCGGTACGCCTCATTGATCTCGATGTCGTAGATGAACGCGCAGTCGGGCGCACCGCGCGGGTGCGTCAAGCCCAGCCACGACACGCCAACACATGTGCCGTCGGGAAGCGCGGCCCTCAAGAACAGCATTCCGGCAGTCGCAAAGCCATCCGGCAACAGGGCGTCGTTTGCCTTGGTGGCCAACTCGATGGCCTCGGCCGCGGGCCAGTTACCGGCTGTTACCTGCTCATCCGCGAATGATCGGATGGTCTGGTCACGCCACTCTTCAAACTCGTTCCTCGTCATGTCCCGTACGATCAACTCAGGCACAGCGTGATGGTCCCACACCGATCGGTGGACGGCTGCCCCCGTTGTCTCGCGCGAGCAGCACATCGGCTGCATGCACTCATCTCGGCACGATCTCACCGCGCCTCGTCACGCAACGTGACGCCCGGTCTGCGGCAGATCCGGACGTTAGCTAACTGCGGGAGGCTCGGAGTGCCTTGATCGCAAAGGCGGGTGCTGGTCAGCCGTGCACTAGACCCCCGTCTGTGGGGACGTCCTTTCCGTGTCCGTCGAATCGATCGGCGATCGCCATCAGCCGCTGGGTGTAAGTCGGCCAGTCGGTGGCGTCAGGGATGTTGCTGTGGCGCGGCAGTAGGCCAACGGAGCCGTCGAGCTGCTCGCGGAGGATGTCGGCGTGGCCGGCGTGGCGCTGCAGGTCGACGGTCTTGTGGACCATGATCTCGTGAAGCGTGACCGCCTCGCCGCCCCAGTGGGCAACGTGCCCGATCGCATCCAGCGGCAGGATGTCGATGGTCTCGTCGGCGAATGCCTGCACGCGACGGTAGAGGTCGATGATCCCCGCAGCGGTCTCGGTCTCGGTGGCGTACCAGCCGGCCATCGGGTCGGGGTCGTCAGGGGACACGAGCTCGTCCGGTGTGGGCCATTCGCGGCCGAAGGTGGGACCGAAGTAGATCGCCTCGGTGTTCAACGCGTGCTTGACAAGGCCCAGCAGGTTGGTGCCGGTCGGCGTACGAGGCAACCGCTGGTCACGCTCGGAGAGGCCCTCCAGCTTCCAAAGCAGCGCATCCCGAGCCCCTTGGAGGTAGTTCTTCAGCACGTCCTTGGGCGCGGTGACCATACAGGCATCCTGCCACGCTTGTTACGAGCCGCTCGTAGGGCCTCGATGGGGTCCATGACCTCGTGAAGCCCGCAGGCGAGCGAGTGACTGGGCCCCGGCATGGTCGCCGCGTGCGCGCAACTCTCGGCAGATCAGTTCGCCAAGGTCCGTGGCGGTCGTCACGCCGCGTAGCGCGCGGATCGCGGCAAATGAGGATGGGAGGCGCTGCACCGCGTGGGTGTGCTGGCCATGGCCGGGCGCTGCTCACCTGGTTGGCGGCCTGTCGTCAGGCGGTTTGGGCGGGTGCCACTGTCTGACCGACAGGGGCACCCCACCCGGTTAACCGGTCACCTCGATGATCGCTTCGGCGGCGTTGGCTGGCCCGTCGACTGCCGCGTAGAGGTCGCGGATGCGCTGGGCTTCGGTCGTGAAGCGCGGGTCGGCGAGCATTCGGGTCGCTGCCTGGGTGAGCCGGGCGGTGCCGGCGTGGCGGGGCGTGACCGGAAGTGCGGCGTGCAGCCGGTGCAGGAGCGCGACGTTGAGATCCTGCTCCGGATGCATGGGTATGCCGAGCACCGGGGTGCCCGCGGCCATAGCGGTCTGCATGCTGCCCTGCCCTCCGGCGGTGACGGCGAGCGCGACCCGGGGCATGACCAGGTGGCTGGGGAGAACGCCGCCGACGCAGGTCCGTTCGTCGGCGAGGTCGCCGAGTTCGTGTACGGTGCCGGCGACGAGCACCCGGGCTCCGAGTGGCCGCAGTGCCTGCACTACTCGCCGTACCAGGCGGGATGTGCTGGACGTGATGGCGACGTAGATGATCGGGCCGGGCTGGTCGAGGAACGCCGCGACGTGGTCGGGCAGCGGCACGTCGAGGTGGGCGAAGAGCGGGCCGCTGTAGCGCAGCCGTGTGCCGGGCCGGTACTGCCGGCGCCCCGCTGGGTGCCAGGCTTCCAGTTCGTCTGCCGGGATGCCCAGCACCTCAGGGATCTCCGGCACCAGCGCGAGATCGCCCAGTACCAACGCAGCGAGGCTGGGCACGCCCTGGACGCCGAGCCGGGCTGCCAGCCGGTTGAAGCCGCCGCAGTAGAAGCGGGTGCGGGGGAGCACGGAGTTGGCGAGCAGCCGCCCGACCGGCTCAGGCAGGTATCGGGCCCGGCGGATGCTCGGGGCGGGCATCATCCCGCGGTCGAAAACCGGCGGCACCCAGCAGCCGTTGTGCTCGGACACCAGGGTGGCGCGGGCCAGGCGGGTCGACAGCATGGTGGTCAGGGTGTATCCGGTGACGACGGTGCGGGTGCGGTGCTGGCGGAAGTACGCCGCTTCGGCCTGCACGTAGGTGAGCAGCTCGGCATCGTCGTACAGGCTCTGGCGCACGTCGCCGAGTCCGGTTGCGGACGCGACGATCTGTGCTGAGCGGGCGTCGGTCATGTGGGAGCCGATGATGTCGTAGTCGATGCCGGCCGCGCGTAGGAGGGTCTCGTAGGTGCCGCCGTGGGTGGCCATGCGTACGCTCGCGCCGCGCTGCGCGAGTGCTCGGTGGATCTCGAGCATGCGGGAGGTCTCGGAGAGGTAGCCGCAGTGCGGCACCAGGACGATGTGGTGTTCTGCCGCCATGGATAGGTAATATATTGCTCATGTCTCCGACCGACAAGCCCCCTTTCCTCCACGGCGAGCTGACGCTGCCCGTACGGGCGTTCCGGACCACACTGTTCCTAGCCCAGCGGCTGCGCTACCTGATGGACGACCGGCTACGAACCGACGGCCTCACCACCCAGCAGGCGGCTCTGCTGACACTGGTGGCGGCACTGGGCACACCGTCGTTGAAGCAGGCCGCCGCTGGCCTGGGCACCACCCACCAGAACGTGGCCCAACTCGTGCAGGCACTGCAGCGCAAAGGCATGCTGGCGATACACGACGATCCCGCCGACGGCCGGCGCAAGCTGCTGTCAGTGACCGACGCGAGTCGCGCCTACTGGCTGTCGCGCGACGACGGCGACCAGGCCGCGGTCGCCGGCTGGTTCACCGCGCTGTCCGACGCAGAGCTGACTACGTTCGTCGCGCTGGCCGAACGGATCCTCTCCTCGGTCGATCCGCAAGCCGGCCAGGCGACACCCACCCCTCCCCTGACATTGGCGCCGCGTGCGCGCGTTCGCCCTCTGCCGGCGCATCGACCGGGTTCGGGCCCGCTGGGGAGGCGGTAAGTGATCATCTATGACGCGATCGGTACGACCTACACGACGACTCGACGACCCGACCCGCGGATAGGCGCACTCATCAGCACGGCGCTCGGTGACGCTCGGTCGGTGATCAATGTCGGTGCCGGCGCGGGGTCCTACGAACCGCCGCAAACCGTGCTTGCCGTCGAACCCAGCCCGGTGATGATCAGCCAGCGGCCCGCCGGCTCGGCGCCGGTTGCACAGGCACGCGCAGAGGCGCTGCCCGTTGCTGACGGCGCCGCAGACGCTGCTATGGCCCTGCTGACCGTGCATCACTGGACCGACCTCGAGGCCGGAGTCGCCGAACTACGCCGAATTGCCCGGCGACGCATCGTGGTCCTCACCTGGGACCAACGCGTCATCCGGGATTTCTGGCTGTTGAGCGAATATCTACCCGACGCGGCTGCCTTCGACGACGCCCGGGCCGTGCCGGTCGATCGCCTCGCCGCGTTACTCGGCGGGGCTCGGATCGAACCGGTGCCGGTACCCCATGACTGCAGCGACGGGTTCGGTGCGGCCTTCTGGCGCCGACCCGAGGCTTACCTCGATCCCGTCGTACGCGCCGGCATGTCCATGCTAGCCCAGACCGGCGATGAGGTGCTGCGGCCTGGCCTCGACCGGCTCGCTGCGGATCTGGAGTCCGGTCGTTGGCACAAGGGCCACAAGGACCTCTTGCAACGCCAGGATTTCGACGCCGGATACCGGCTGCTCGTCGCCGAACAGTAGGCGGCGGGAGGCAACGGGCTCCAACCACAGCAAGCACGTCAGCTCGTGCCCACCAACACGCGCTCATCGGCATGAGCGGAAGCTCAGGGCGCGCTGGGTCAGCAGCGTCCGTCACGGAGGTATGCCGACCTGGGCTGTCGCCAGGGGAGGGAGGCGCGGCATCCCGCCGAGGTGGCCGCTCGCCAAGGAGGCCGGACCTGGGTTGGAGGTGCGCCTCCAGCCGTGGTCGGCTCTGCACTTGCTGGTGCGCCAACGCCTGGCCCACCTCGGACCCAGTAGTCCGCGCCCACGACGCGTTTCGTCTCGTTGCGGCGGTCAGCAGGCGAAACGTCAGCGGCGGAGTTTGTCGTTGAGGTGATCCCTGGCCATCGCAGCTCCGGCTGGCGGTGGCCAGTGGCGGCGGACAGTGCGTTCCGACCTGCCGATCCTCGCGGCGATCTGCGCGGGGTGCAGGCTGGGGTCACGGCGGTGCCAGTACGCCACGGCAGCGCCTGTACCGGACGGCACGACGTCCTGTTCTGCGTCTATGCGGTCGGGCTGCGCGTGGGCAGAGTGATCAGGCAGCTCCTGCGGGGGTGTCTGGTCAATCGGGCTACGCGCTCGTGCCGAAGTGGAATGGGGATCTCGCGGAGAGCGGTCGGCGATGGCTGGGGGGTGGCCGATGGCGCCCCGGCCGCTGGCGTGCCGCGCGTTGGCCTCGGTCGTTCGTGCGGTCCGCGTGCGCGGCTCGTCATTATCGCGACGGGCGGGGTCGCTGGACGGTGGTTGGTGGCGGTTGGAGGTAGTTGACGGCGAGCTGCCGACGCGGGGCTGGCTCGCTGCGGCGGTTACGGACTGCGACCCTTCGACTGATGCCAGCGTCGTGGCAGTCGATCGTGGCGCGCCGGGCGGACGCACCGCCGATGGTGTGGTTCCGGCTGCGGGGCACTGATCGGCCCGGTTATCGTTCGGTCCGGTCGGCGCGAGGTCGGCGGCAGGTGAGGGCCTCTCACCGTGGGAGAGTGACGTGGCGGCGCGGAGGCGGCCGGTAATCTCGACGAGACTGACGCTGGCGACCACGACGAGTCCGTCGACGGACAGCGGCAGCAGGTAGGCGGCGGCGGCTTCGGTTTCGCCGTATCGGGCGGCGACGCCGGCCATGTGCCAGTAGCTCACCCAGGCCGCGATCGCGGCGATCGGGGCGGCGGCGGCCAGCCGCAGCACCGAGAGCACCCGCTGGTGGGTGGGTACGCGGGAGATCAGTTCGACGGTGAGCATGAGCGCCAGCGGCGGCCATGCGGAGATGACCTGGCTGATCGGGTTGGGTCGGGCGTGGAGGACGTTCGCGGCGATCGACGCGGCGACGCCGAGGGCGAGCACGCCGCGTACCGCCCAGCGCAGGCGCCGTAGGTGGCGCCGGTCCGTCTCCGTCACCGCGGCGGTGGTCACAGGTGCCGTCGTGGTGCTCATGTGGGGGTCTCGTCGTTGGTGCGGGGCGCGGGCTTCGGGCTGGGTCGCGCAGTGCGTGTGGCTTGGGCGATGAGCCGGTCGGCCAGGGCGAGGGTGTCATTGTCGGGGGTGGCGTCGATCGCGCTGAGGGCGCGGGTCAGCCGGCGGAGCAGGGCGCGGATGGCGTCGAGGTGCCCCAGCTCGGCGCGGGCGCGCATCGCCTGTTGGTAGAGGGCTTCGTGGTGGGGGTGGTGGGCGATGGCCGCGTCGAGCACGGCGACTTGTTGCGCGGGTTCGCCGGCCAGGGCGTCGGCGAGGGCGAGGTGGGCGTCGAGGGCTTCCTGGCGGATCGCTTCGCGGTAGGACTCGACCCATTCGTAGTCGCAATCCTGCGCGAGGGGTCCGGTGTAGGCGTTGACGGCGCGGCGGAGCGCGGCGATGCGGGCCTGCGGGTCGGTGGCCTGCCCGGCCTCGCGGATGGCCGCCCGCATCTGCCACAGGTCCACCTCCAGCAGGTCGGGGTGGAGCAGGTAGCGGTGGTCGGGGTGGGTGACGTAGCTGCCGGGGCCGCCGTTGTGGCGCAGGATGGCGCGCAGCCCGGAGACGTAGGTGTAGAGCCGTCCGGCGGCCTTGCTCACGGGAGCGTCGGGCAGCAGGTCGTCGAGGATCGCTTCCGTCGAGGCTGCCCCGTCGTGCACCGCCAGGTACACCAGGAGCTCCAGGGACTTGGCGCGCGGGGCGCGGTGCGGGTCGCCGTCGACGACGCCGGGTGTGCCCAGCACCCGTACCCGCAAAGGGCGGGGGGCGAGGTGGTGGTCCTGCGCGTCGGCTCTCTGGTCTGGGGAGCCGGATTCACCGATGGCTGTGGCTGCTTCCGCTGGCCGTTGCGCGGCGTCCGGCGTCGGTGCGGCAACATCGGCGGGAGGGCTGTGGACGTCGTGCGTGGGTGCCGCGGTGTTGCCGCGTGGGCCGTTGGCCTCGCTGTCATCCTCGGCCTCCGCGTCCAGCGCGCCCCGGTCGGCGGGCATGGAGGGAGACGGAGGGCTGTCGGCGGGTTCGTCGGTTGGCTCGGTCGGTGCGCGGAGGGCGGGTTCGGTAGGTGGGTGGGCCGGCGGCTGCCCGGTGTGGGACTCGGCGAGCGTGACGAGCAGGTCGGTGGTCTCGGCGGGATCGAGGACGGCGAGGCGGCCGATGTCGGCCGGATGGTTGCCGTGGCGGGCTTCTGCACCATCGGTCGGGGTGCTGGTGCCGTCGGCGGCGACGGTGACGGTGGTGCCGTCGGGCCAGTCGCCGAGCAGGACGCCGTGGATGTCCAGGTGTTGGCCTTGGGCGAGCAGGGCGGTGAGACGGGTGCGTGTGTCACGGCTGGTGGTGTCGGTGATCAGCAGGATCGGTGGGAGGGGTTCGGCGTGGGGGTCGGCGCGGCGCAGCTCGGCCATGGTGTCGACGTCGTGCTGGTGGGCCAGGCGGGTGCGGTGCAGCGTGTGCGCTTCGAGGAGGTCGAGGGCTTCTTCGAGGTCGGCGGTGACGGTCAGCCGGGGCGTGCGGGGTACCGGCGCGTCGCCGAGTAGCGTCGCCGCGGTCGTCGAGGGGATGAGCACTGCGGTGCGCGCCTCGGGATGTGTTACACCGCCAGCCGCGAGGGCGGCGGTGAGGAGTCCTCGGGCGGCGGCTTGCGCGCCGGGCCCGGTCAGTCCCAGCCCCGCCGGAGGCCACAGCGCCGGGTTGTCCCACGCCGGCACCATCGGCAGCGGGTCACCCATGTCCGCGTCGCCGGTGGCGACGCGGATGCCGCGGCCGGTTGCCGCGTTCTGGCCGTTCGCGTTCGGTGTCGCGCTCACCTGCCCGTCGTTGTCCGGCTGGGGCTGGTCGTCGTTGTCGAGGCTGCGCTGGTCGGTGTTGTGCTCGACGTCGGCGGGTGTTGCGGGCTGATGTGGGTCGGGGCGGCCAGCGGCGGCGCGCCGCAGGCCGCGGCGGATTTGCCCGACCACGCGGGGCATAGGGGTCAGATCTGGTTCGTTCAGGCGGGGGGCCGTCGCCGGGGTGCGAGGGACGTAGCGGTGTTGGCGGTGCGCCCAGACGAGCGCGACGGCGGCGGCGATAGCCAAGGCCAGGCCGAGGTCGATCCAGCTGCCGCTGGGCAGGGTGATGCCGCGCGGTGCGGGCGCGGTTTCCGGATCGGAATCCTGCGCATGGCCCGCGTCGTCATGGGCGTCGTCGGTGCAGGTAGACGTCGCTGGTGCGGGGGTACGCGGTACTGCCGAGGCGGAGGGGGCGGGTCCGCCGGTGGTGGGTGGCGGGGTGGCAGGCGGCGCGGTGGTGGGCGCCGGTTGCGGCGTTTTGGTTTCGGGCTGTCGCGGCAGCGGTGGTGGCGGCGAGGTGCGGTGCTGTGGTCGAGTGGCGTTGGCGGGCAGGTCGAGTGTCCAGCCGGGGTAGATGACGTTGGGGTCGCGCAGCGTGCCACCGACGTGGGGGAAGTGGGTGCCGCGGTTGAGGTCGTATATGGCGGGCCAGCGGCGGTCGTCGCCGAGCCGTTGTGCGGCGATCGAGGAGAGGGTGTCGCCTCGCCGCACGGTGTAGGTGAGGGTGGCCGTAGTGGTGCCTTCGTCCGCCGTTGATGTCTGTTGCTGGGTGTGAGGGGCAGTTTCTGGCGCGGTGGATGCGCCATCTCCGGTGTGGTGCCCCTCGGTGTCGGCGGCTGTGTCGGTGGCTGCGGTGGCCGGGGTGGCGCTTGCGGCGGCGGTGATCGCCGTGGCGCCGAGCAGCGCGGCGGCCAGGCCTTGCAAAGGTCCGGGTAGGTGCAGCTCGGGTAGCCAGCGGGCGGCGCGTGTGAGCCGCGCGGCCATTCGGGCGATCATTGCGGTCAGCAGGTAGACGGCGAGGACGCCGGCACCGGCCTGTGCCAGGAGGACGATGAATCCCTCGGTCAGGGGCTGCGCCACCCAGGCACGCATGTGCGGGGCGGACGGGATCTCTGGCGTCGGCCATACGTCCGTGCGCAGGAAGGCGGTGTAGCCGGCGGCGACGAGGACCGTGGCCGTGGTGGTGGCCAGAACGCCCGTCTTGGAGCTCATTGGTTGTGTCCTCTCCCCACTCGGTTGGATCGGCCGTTTCGTGATCGACGCTAGGAGTGGCCGGGAGGAGCGGGCAGTGGTGGGCGGCTGACAGGCCCTCACACGACCTCACACGGGCTTACACGCCCAGGTCGCCGACGCACGCCGCGGTGTCTATCCCGTTGAGGTGGATGAGCGCAGCGCCTGCTCGGCGATGTTGCGGGCGCGTCAGGGTGTAGTGGACACCGGGTGGTCGAGGGACTCGGGTGGGAGTCCGGCGCGGGCGAGGCGGTCGGTGTAGGTGTGCCGGAGTGCGGCTGCGCCGGTGTGGTCACCGACGGTGGTGAGGGCGTCGGTGGCGCGGCGGTGCAGGTGCGCGTTGAAGGGGTCGACGCGCAGCGCGGCTTGCAGCAACTCGACGGCGCGGTGCGGGTCAGAGGCGGCGGCCGCAGCAGAGTGGGCGTCGATGACCAGCCGGCGGGTGGCTTCGCGTGGCGGGTCGATCCATGCCCAGGTGTGACCAGCAGCGAGGTCTCCGGTGTAGCTGTCGATGACCGTGTGCCAGGCGCAGGTGTGGTCGGTGAGGGCGGTGGCGGCGCGATGGGCTGCGGCGTGCAGCTGCCACAAGTCGACGGCGACCTGGTCCGGGTCGAGGCGGTAGCGGTCGTCGGCGTGCTCGATGACCGCGGTGCCGGGTCCGATGGTCCGGCGTAGTTCGCTGATGGTGGTGTAGAGGCGGCCGGTGACGGTGTGGGCGGGTACGCCGGGCCAGATGGCATCGGTCAGCTGCCGGGTTTGCAGGCCGTGGGGATGGACGGCGAGCAGGATGAGAGCTTGCCAGGCGGCGCTGCGGCGGATCGCGACGGGTTGTCCGTCGACGAGGAGGCGGGGTTTGCCGAGAACCCGCAGTTCCGCAGGTAGTGGGGCCGTCTGGGCTGGCGTGGCGGTGGCATGGACGGTCACCGCTTCGGCGGGGGGCCGCGGGCGGGGGACGGCCTTCTTGTCGGCTGGCGGAGATGGCGGAGGCTGGGTGTGGGTGAGGACGGTGAGCAGGTCGGTGGCGGCGACCTGGTCCAGGACGCATAGTCGCGGCCCGTCCGGCTGCGCTCGGCCGGCGTTGCGGGTGTGGCCGTCGACGTCGACGTGCCACTCGGCCCCTACCTGCGAGGTTCCGAGAACCACGACAGTGACCATGGGCGTATTGGGCGCAGCGGTTAACCGGGCGGCGGTCGACGGGGACACGGTGTCGGTGATCAGCAGCGACCTCTGCCGGGCGCCGTCGACCAGCGTCAGCGCTTCGTCGATGCTGGCGGTCACCGTCAATCCGGCAAGCCCGGTGCGGAGCGTGGCGGGGGCGGCTGGGCCGAGGAGCATGCTCAGTGCGGTGCGGGTGATGACGACTGCGGTCGCGGTCGAGGGGTGGCGCAGGGCGGTGAGGAGCGCGGTGACGAGTACGCCCCTGCCGGCGTGCAGGGCGCCGGGCCCGGTGAATGCGACAGTCGGTGGCAGCACGGTGAGCGGGCCGGCCGGCGCGGCCTGATCGGGGTGTGGACGCGTGTCGGCTTCGGGGGTGTGGAGGGTGTCGATGGCGGCGCGGACGGCGGCGACGGTGGGTGGCAGCGGCAGCAGGTCATCCTGCTGCAGTCTTGTGTGGGGCTGGTAGTCGCGGCGGCGGCGTAGCCACACCAGCACCGACGCGGCCGCTGCCTGTTCGGCCGTGTCACGGGGCAGCCACCCTCCTGGGATCGTGACCCCCTCCCCCGCATCGGTCGCGGGAGCAGCGCTGAGGTCGGGGCCGGCGGCTGGGCGGTCGAGGGTGGTGGCGGTGACCGGTGTAGCAGGTTCGGGTGGCGCCGGCAGGGCGGCGTGGCCGGTGCCGAAGACGGCGGCGCCGGCGACACCGGTGGCGGTGGCCTGCAGCGGCGTGGGCAGCGGGAGACGGCGTAACCACCGCGCGCCGGAGCGCACCCGCCGGGCGGCGGCCACGATGGCGGTGTAGGCGACGAACAGCCAGATCAGCCATGCCAGCAGGGTCAACCCGACGGTCAGGGTGCCGTGCGTCAGCGGCTGCGCCACCCACTGCTGAAACTGGGCGGCGGTGGGCACGCCACGGATGGGCCAGCCGACGATCCTGACCAGCAGCAGCGGCGGGCCGATCAGAAGGAGCAGCAGCGCCACCAGGCCTGCTACGCGCTGTGGCCACCTCACCGGCGCGACCAAACGACGCCGGTGCCGTCGGCTGGGAGGGGGTGGGCGGTGATGGGTGGGCTCATGGGACGGGGTGCGGGTGGGGGCGCAGGATCCGGGTCCACAGCTGGCGGATCCACCACACGGCGACCGCGATCGCGTAGATGACGCCGAGGATCCCTGAGGCCTGCCAGTTGACCAGCGCGGCGGTGATGACCGCCATGGGTGCGCCCAGGATCAGCCGCAGGATCGGTTGCCGCACCACTGCCATGATCGTGCCGACGCCGAGGAGGAGCCCGCCGACGCGGCCGGTGATGTCGATGAGCAGGATCATGTTGGGCCAGCGGTCGGCGGTCAGGGAGTACTGGATGCACAGCATGCCGGCGGCAGCGGTCACCACCGAGCTGGTGGGGAAGGCGAGCAGTTGTGACCAGCCGCCGCGGGGTGTGCGCCATTGTCGGGCGGCGACCAACGCCATCGCCGCCGCCACCATGATGATCGCCGCGATCGGCAGCAGCGCCCAGCGTAGGAACGGCCCGACCGCGGTGCCGATGTAGAGGCTGCCAACGACCGCGTACATGCCGGCGATCGCGCTGCCAAGGGACGCGGCGGCGAGGATGCCGGTGCCGGTCTGCACACCGGGTGCGCTGGATTCGGTGGTGTCGCGGGCGGCGATGGCCGAGGCGATGACCGTGCCGGCGCCCAGGCAGGCGATCAGGGCGAACACCGCGGCCATTGCGAGTTCACCCCAGTTCATCCGGGCCATGGGACGAAGGATCGCGCCGCTCCACACGGGGGTGAGGAGGAACTGGGAAACCAGGCCCAGTGACGCGAAGCCCGGCAGCGCGATCGCGACTGCCCTGCGCACTGGCGGCAACGGATGCGGCTCTTCGACTTCGGCACCGCGGTCGGCCTGGGCGCAGCCGGCGTCAGCGGCGCCATGCACCGCGGCGAGGCCAGGATCGTCGACCACGACCGGCGGCATGCCGGTCGCCTCGGTGAGGGTCTTCTCCAGCAGCGGCATGTGGGCCACGCCCCCGACGCAGTACAGACCCGCGACACGTGCCCGGTCCACTTCCGCTGCGGCGATTGCTTCCACCGTCAACGCAGCAACCCGATCCAGCACGGGTTGCGCCGCTTCCTCGAGCAACGCAACGTTCACCACCGCCGCCGGGCCGCTCGGCAGTGGCACGGTGACGGCGGTGTAACGGCTCAGGGCGTGCTTTGCCGCCTGCACACTGGCGGTCAGCGCCCACCTCTCGCCCTGTTCGCCACCCGAACCGGGCGCCGCGCCGACCAACATGCTCGACAGGACCTGGTCGATGGCGATGCCGCCAGCGTCCGGGTCCGCGAGGGTCGCCAGGACCTCAAACCCGGCCGGGCCGCGATGCAGAACGCTGACCTCCGCTCCCCCACCGACGTCACAGACGACGAGGAACGACCCCTCCGCAAGCTGCACGCCGGACGACAACAGATGATCGGCCACCGCTACCGGCGCTTCCACCAGGCGAGGCTGCGGCAGACCGGCCCGGTGAGCGGCATGCCGTAACCACGTGCGCCTCTTGGGCCCCCACCCCGCGGGCACCACCAACCGCACATCCTCCACCGGCGCGCCCACCGCCTGCTGCGCCTCACCGGCAACACGGCGCAGGGTCGCCGCAACCAGATCCAGCGCGTCGATGTCAGCGTCGGCGACCGTGAGCATCCGATCCGCGGACCGCCGAGGGGCCGGGATGAAGCGCTGCGGTTCGGTCGCAGCCGCCTGCCAGGCCCCCTGCCCGGTCAGCACGGTCCCGTCATCGGACAGGAACACCGCGCTGGGCAGTACGGGTTCCCCGTCGAACAGCAGCGGAACCCACCAACCGTCCGGCCAGGCCACCACCGCGGTCGTGGTGGCAGACCCACAGTCGATCGCTAACCGCGCCTCCCCCGGTCGCATAGATCCCAGTCAAACATGAGGATCACCTTCACGTCACCCTCGAATCACTCACAGACACCAGCCCCTAGCAGGAAGCCAGCTCGCCCGAGCTGCGCTTCCATTCCCTCACCTCTCACGCGAAGGCAGCGACAGAAGGCGGGATCGAAACTCAGTGAGCGTTCCCTGGCGAGCTCAGCCGCCTGGGCACTGTTCGCCGCCACCGATCGCAGTGTCGACGGGCCCGTGGCGGTCGAGGCGAATGCGCTGGCCAGTCCGCAGGTCCTGCCGGGCGGTACCGGAGACCGACCGCCGGAACGTCCTCGAACGGGCCGTACTCCCGCATACGGGGCTGTTGCTGTCACTGTGTGGCGTGCATGGCGTTGAGGTGCTTCGATACATCACGGGCCGCGGGAAGGGGAGGACACCTCATGCCGATCATTACGGTTCGTCGCGCCGCGGGCGCTGGCGGGATTCTGAGCCGCTTGAAAATCGAAGTCGACGGTCAGGTCATGGCACGCCTCAAGCGTGGAGCCGGGCAGAGCTTCGATGTAGAGCCTGGCCGACATGTGATACGGGTGCGTGTGAATTGGCAGAGCAGCTTGCCGGTCGAGGTGACCTTGGACGGCACCGAGACGGTCACCTTGGAAGCCGCATACAGCGAGCGCTCGTGGAGGTTCACGGAGACGTTCATACGGCCCGAGGGCGCCATCGACTTGCGGATGGTGTGAGCTACGCATTACGAGATCAAGTTGCTCGCCCCGTCGACCTGGGCACGTGCGTGCCCGGCAGCAGAAATGACTCTCGACATCTCACACCACTCCCCCGCCGTTCGCCGACCTCTTGCGGACCAGATGCGGACCGCTCACGGTCAGGAGACGGGCAGAGGTGACCGCAGCGTCCGCCCTACCCCTGATGCTTGGCAGACTGACCGCGTGACGGATGAGCACGGCCAAGACGAACCCAACACCGACCAGCCGGCTCGGACACCAACTCTGAAAATCGCGAGGCAGTTGGCACAGGAGTTGACAGGGGTGGCGACTGTGGACGTCGACAGCATCGAGGGCGGGATATCGGTGAGCGTCACACCAAGTAACCCCGATGCTCGTGCCTTCGGATGGACGGACTTCTCCGATGAACTCATCTTGGGGGTCGGTGACTACGGCGGCCGATGGGAACTGGAAGCCGGCCCT
Source organism: Micromonospora sp. BS32 (assembly GCF_059089345.1). Lineage (NCBI taxonomy): Bacteria > Bacillati > Actinomycetota > Actinomycetes > Micromonosporales > Micromonosporaceae > Micromonospora > Micromonospora sp. BS32. The sequence continues at coordinate 190,883 of NZ_JBSSHR010000011.1, read as the reverse complement.
GAAGACGTCGCCCTGCTCGAAGACATCGCTCGCTCAGTGATCGCCGGCAGGGTCCGGGAGGTGTTTGCTCCGGGCCGCTCGGCCGTCTCGGTCACGCTCGCCGATGGATCAGTGGAGACCGAGATCGGAGGCGAAGCGCCGGCCGGCTGCCTGCCGCTACCCTTCTGGCGGCGTTGGTCCCGCACCGTCCACTACGACCCCTACAGGTAACCCGGCGTGAGCGTCAGTTTGGAAGGACGAAGATCACGGCCGACAAGGCACCGGTGGGCCAGGTCAAAGCAGGAGGTGCGTGACCGATCGTGCCCGCTGGTGACCGTCCGGGCTACCGGCTACTGGCACGTGGATGGCACGGCGAGGAACACTGTCAGTCTGATCATTAGTATTGCGGCACCGTGAAGAGGGGTAGACGTCTTGACTGCTGCTCAGGTGGATGGGCTTGTCCGGATCATGCCGCCGACCCATGGCACCGACGAAGAGGTGGACTGGGATGCCGCCGAGGCACAGTTGAGCGTCCGTCTGCCGGCCGACTATCGCGCCCTCATGGCGGTCTACGGTGGCGGCAGCATTGGCGGCGAACTAAGCATCCTGTTACCGCTGCCCGTCGACTCGGTATGGAGCGGTGGGACGATCGCTGGCGAGACTCCGAACTTGCGCTACCAGTGGGAAGTGGAGGGCGGGGTGGCAGGGATCAAACTTGGCGCGGATGCCGTGCTGGCCTGGGGCGTCGGCTGCAGCAACGGTGACCTACTGGGATGGCTGATGGCCGGCTCGGATCCCGACCAGTGGCCAGTCGTGGTGTACCGGCGCCACCACGCGTGGGGCGAGCCGAGCTTGGCGCTGTTTGAATGCGGGATGGTGGAGTTTGTCCGGCGGCTGTTGCTCGCGGAGTTTGATGGGTGCCCGCTCAGCGATGTGTCCCTGTGGGGCCGCATCCAGCCTTTCGTGCACTGGCGTGAACAGGACCGGCGCTTTCTAGCCGGCCTTGATCCCATTACCGCCGAGCCCGACCCGTACGCAGACATGTTCCAAGGCTGGAACCGGCCATAACCGTGCCGCGCGACCTGGGTCCGAGGTCCCCATACCGCGACTGCCGCCACGCTGCCCCCGTCCCCCGGATAGGTGCCAACGACTGCGGCGCCCGATCGGGTCAAGGGTGGCCGTAGGCCATCGGCGTGCCGACGCGCAGCGCCCTTGACGCCGGACGGGTGGCGTAGAGGATCGGGCACCCGGGGGATGGCTCACGCCCTGGTCGTCGTCGCCTTGAACCGCAGGCAGTGCCCACGAGAGTCCGGGGGCAAGCAGCTCTGCTGCGCGGCAGCGATCGCCCCAACCCCGACGCGGAGCTACCCCGATGGCGATCGTCCCGCCTCAGCCCTCATGCCCTTGGTTCGCCCGCCAGTGTGGCCGGCCGGCCCGGCCGATGCCGGCCGGAGGTCGCCAGCAGGCCGGGGCCGGGCCGGCGCGGCCCGCTCGCGGGCCGCCTTGATCTGATAGAGCGGAATTCGGCAACGAACACCGCCAGTAGCTGTCCTCCGTCGACTGATGCGCGACAGCCATCCGCCAACTGATCTGCGATGCAGGCAGGATCGCGCCTAGCGCTCGCTCCGCCTCCGCGATCTCCTCAGCCGACGCGGTCAGCCCTTCGATCACCTTGAAATCTTCGATTGCCTCGAAGCCGGACCGGGCCGCCCGGGTTCGTAGTGATTGAACATGCTGGTCGAACTCCTCGAAGTCCATGCCGTCGATCATCTCCGACTCCTAGCCCGGTGTTGATGGTGCTGGTGGTTGGAGTTGGAAGCACCGGTTGTCGCGGAGCAGGGCCCACAGCACATCGACGCGGCGACGGGCGAGGGCAATCAACGCCTGCTGGTGCTTGCGTCCCTCGACGCTTTTGCGCTGGTAGTAGTCCCGGTTCGGGCCGATCATCCGCACTGTGCTGAGCTAGGACATGTAGAACACGTGGCGCAGCCGCCGGTTCCAACGCTGCGGCCGGCGCAGGTTGGCGACGCGCTTGCCCGAGTCACGGCCACCGGCGCCGGACCTGCGTAGGCGGCCAGGTGATCAGGGCTGGCGAAGGTCGACAGGTCCCCGACCGCGACGGTGAAACTTCGCCGTCGCCAGTGCCCCATGGGTGCCACAGGATGTGTTCCTGGTCGGCGACACGGATTGGCGGGTGGTGGGTGCGCTTCGGCACGCAGCGCGCCGAGGTGGACTGCCGGGCGGGCGTGCACAGTGGGGTGCCGATTAGCCGGCCGCAGACGGTGCCGGGCTGAACGACGTCATCACCAGCCGCGGCCGGGGCGGTAGGACGCTCTGGCATTCGCCTGCTGGGCGAGGACGTAGAGGACCATGGGCAGCGAGATCAATTCATGACCTTGTACGGTCTTCGCGCTGCATCGTCCTGCGGTGAGGCACTCGTGGATCTCCACGGCGTCGTAACTCGGATCCTCGGCCGCGCACTGCATGATGAGGACGTAGATCTTGTCGCTGAGGGCCGCGGGCCGGACCTGCGGCGTCAGCCGGGCGATCGCGCTGCTGATGTGCGGCGGCTTGACGATGTCGTCGGGAACCATCGGAACCTCCCTGGTCAGCCCCGCCCCGGATGGGTCCGGCGCGTGACGCTCGGCCCTTTCCGCTGTGCGAGGACGAAGAGGACCATCTCGAGGGACACTTTCTTGCGCGCCTTCTTTCTGCAGGGGCCCTTGGTGAGGCACTCGTTGATCTCCACGGCGTCGAGCTTTCGGTCGGCGGCGCACGCCTCGACGAGGCCGTAGAGGTGGTCGGTCAGTCCCCGCGGGCGGCTTGTTCGGGGTCAGCTCCGCGATTGCGATGCCGATGTGCCGCGGTTTGACGATGTCGTCCGGAAACCATCGGCGCCTCCCCGGTGAGCCGTCCCCACCTCGAAAGTTACGGACGGCCTCCGATACGGGTCCATGACCTCTTGTGGCAGGGTGACGACGCCCGGATGGCGTCGCCCTGCCGTTCGGGCGCGTCGAACTGTCTACTGCGGCCGCGGGTGTCTAGCCTCTGCCGGTGCTGCATGTCGCCGTCCTCGATCCGCTTCCCCTGTTCCGACAGGGCGCGGCGATGGTGCTGTCCGCCGTCGGCCATCAGGTGGAGGCGCCGGAGGACGTGCTCGCGTGGGCGGCTTCCCGCCGACCGGTCGTCGTCCTGCTGACGCTGCTCGACGGGCCGGACTGGGAGCTGCTGGTGCGCCTGCGGGACGAGCCGGCCGCGAGCGTGGTCGCGGTGCTGCAGGATTTGCACCCCGCCGCGGTCCGGGCGGTCCACCTGGGCGCGAGGTCGGTGCTGGCCCGCGCCTCGGGCCCGGCGGCGCTGCGACGGACGGTGGAGGCCACCGCGGACGGCCAGGCGGTCCTGCCCGCCGAGGTGCTCGCCGCGCTGACCGGCGCGCCGCAGGCCGAGCCGCGGATGCTCTCCGAGGAGCGGCTGTCGTGGTTGCGCCGGCTTGCCGCCGGGTCCACGGTGGCGGAGCTGGCCGAGGCGGCCGGCTACTCCGAGCGGGCGATGTTCCGCATCCTCAAGCAGCTCTACCGGGACATGGGCGTGGGGAACCGGATGCAGGCGGTGCTGCGGGCGCAGGAGCTGGGCTGGCTCCCGGCGTCAATCCGCGGTTCGTGACCGGGTGTCGGCAAGGGCGTCAAGCACCGGCCTGAGGCGCCCGGCCGGACGGGTGTACTCGTCGAGCCGCTTCACCAGGAGGTCCCGCCGCGCCCGCAGAATCGAGGCGCCGCTCTCGGAGGTGTCGAAGTATCCGATCGCGGCGTCCGGCTCAGACGTTAGCCCGCAAATGGCGAACCCCAGCATGTCGCGGGCGCCGCGATCCTTCTCGTCCTTGATCCGATCCCGGGCCTCGTCCGCCAGCTTTTCGAACAGCTTCGCCGCCTTGCTGGAGTCCGTCTTCTGATGCACGAGCGCGTTCAGGGCGAGCACGACGAGGGCGTTGCCGGGCGTTCGGTAGTGTTCGGCATCCTCGATGTGCTGCCTCGCCTTGTCCAGATCGCCGGAGTAGAGGGCGGCCCAGCATAGGGTGGTGCGTGCCTGGAGGACCGCGACGGGATTGTGGGCCTGCACCGCCTGTTCCAACGCGTCGGCCGCAACGGCGGAGGCTCCGGCGAGATCACCCTCGGCGAGCAGCAGGTCCGCGTAGGTGTCGTGGCAGGCGGCCAAGTGCCACTCGCTGTCGCGTGAAGCCGCTCGGGCACGCCGGATGAGTTCGCCCGCCAGCTCGGTGCTACCCGTCTCGACGCGCCATCGAGCGACGCGCAACAGAAGGTCGACCGGCGCAGTCTCGGCGAGCACTCGGTCCGCGCGGGCGAAGGCGAGGTCGTACTCGCCCCAGCGCCGGTGGCACTCGGCCAGTCCTTGCAGCGCGGCCATCAGGACCGTCGGAAGGTGATGCTGCTCCGCCTCCTGACGGGCCTCTTCGTAGTAGTTGTAGGCCAGGTCGGCGCGCCCGGACTGCCAGTAGTACGTCCCGAAGTTGTAGCGGACTGCGGCGCGTATCTCGGGGTTGTCGAGCCTGTTCGCCTCGTCCAACGCCCGCCCGTAGGCGGCGTTAGCCTTGTCGAAGTCCCCGAGGGTCGCGTATGCGTCACCCAGCTCGTTGTCGTTCAGCATCTCCAGGCCGGAAATGTCGAGCTTGCCGCGCACCTTTTCCCGCTGGGCGAGTAGAAGGTGGCCGCAGTTCCATCGCTTGAGGACGTCGGTCGTCGGTTCCATCGCCGAGAAGGCCACCGGATAGCGCCGGGCGGCCAGCAGAACGTCGACGTATGCGAAGTGGCCTTGCAGGTCGGTGAGGGAGCGCGGGTTGGCCACCCGCCGTCGCTTCAGTTCCCCCGCGACGCGGCGCAGTAGCGAGGGCCGGTCCTTCGGCATGAACCAGTCGGCATCGATGAGTGTCAGGGCGTACTTGTCGTCAACCATGCGGACCAGCTCGCGCCTCATGAACAGCTGCAGGGTCGCGATGACGTTCGACGGGGTGGCCGGTTGGCCGATCACCGCAGCGAGGGCCGGGGCGTCGATCGGTGTCCCGAAGGCGGCCACGGCCTGGATCACATCGCGATGGAGGTCGTTGAGGTTCTCGACCAGGATCTCAGCGAGCCGTCGCGGCATGTCCTGGGGATCGAGCCTGACGACTGTGTCCAGCAGGTCGTCCATGCCGAGCCCGTGCTGGGAGAGCTCCACGATGGCGAGCATCAGCTGCACGTTCCTCGGATTGCCGGAGAGCCGGTCGTACAGCATCTCGCGGCGAGGCTCGGAAAGCTTGCTCAGGAGATGGGAGTCGCAATTCTCCAGGAAGGTCTTGAAGTAAGGCATCGGTAGCTTGCCGATGGGGATTGGCGACTCCTGCGCCCACAGCCGCCGGGCGGGAGACTCCAAGATGTCCCGGCTGACGAGGACGACCGTCGCGCGGTGCGGATCCGTGTGCCGGTAGATGGCCTCCAACGCCTCGTCCGTCTGCAGGTCGACGCGCCTGGCGTCGCCGGGGACGGCCAAATGCTCCGCGCCCTCGATAACGACCACCATGCGGGTCAGCCCCGCCGACCGTAACGCGAGCCGTAGGCGGGCCAGCCGGGTCTCACCCGGGTGAAGCTCGGCGGGCCGGTCCCTGCCTTCGATGTCGCCGATCAGCGTCCGGACGTCGAACCGGATCCCGGCCGTGACTGTGTGCTGGCGCACCGTCAGGGCAACGCCCTGCGCCTGCAGGTCCTTGAGCACGGTGTTCACGAGCATGGTCTTGCCGAAGCCGGCCAGCCCGGTCACCAGCACCACGCCCGGGGGCTGGTCCTGGCTCAGCAGCCCATGCAGACGGTCGTACTCGGTGTCCCGGTCCAGCAGGGAATTGTCCCGCCCCGGCCCCGCCACGACGGCAGCGGGCGCGGCGGCCGCCCGCTCGGCGCGGGCGCCGACCACCGACAAAGTGCCGGTGATCATGCTGACGATCCAGCTCGCGGCCTCGACCCAGGGCCATGCGCCCTTCTCGGGGTCGGCGAAGACCTTCCACCACTCGAGGCGGAACCCGAGCCCCACCAGGGCCGACAGCAAGGTTGCCGATACGAGTCCGTACAGGACCCACCGCCGTCTCATTCCGTCATCATGCCGCCCCGCAAAGTGAGTGCATAGAGTGGAACCTTGTCGCCGTGCAGGACGGCAGCACGGCGCTGCCGCACCTCTTGCAGGATCCGAAGGAATCGGGCGGCATGGTGCCAGCGGGGGCCGGGGCCCGCGCATCGTGGCGGGCGCGCCCGCCCACTAGGGAACCATCCGCCCGGCCACCGGCAAGATCGTGTGGTCCCTGCTGCGCGATCACCAGGCGCCCGGGCCTACTACGACGCCCACCGCGCCCGCGGCAACACCCACCACCAGGCACTTCACGCTCTGGCCAATCGGCTCGTCGGCATCCTCCACGGCTGCCTACGCCACCAGCAGCCCTACAACGAGGCAATCGCCTGGCCCGCCCCTAAGACGGAACTGTCAGCAGCCGCTCGACACGGTAGCGACGTGGGATATCTAGACACACACAGCGACGCCACTGCCCAGCAGCTGGCCTGTCGTGCTCCGGCTGATCTGGCGCAGCCGCGCTCGGACAAGCGGGGCCGGCCGATCGGGCGTGGGACCGTCCCGGCAGCTTCGGGGCCGGCATGCCGTGAGGCAAGCTGGCATGATCCGGACGTGCGGAAGACTGTCGTCCTGATCGGACTCATTGTTTCCCTGACAGCCTGCACGTTCCCCGGCGATGACGCCCGGGACGAGCGCTACCAGGTCAACTCCCCCACGATGGAGCCAACCATCACGGAAGGCTCGACCGTCACCGCCGAGATAGTGAAGCCGGGCGAATACCAGCCGAGCACGGGCGACGTCGTCATGTTCGATCCACCGGACAGCTACGGCTGGAATTCCGATGGACGCCCACGGATTTTACGAGTGGTGGCGGTGCCCGGCGACACCATCGCCTCCTGCGACGCTCAGGACAGGATCATCCGTAACGGCACCGCGCAGGACGAGCCCTACGTCAACAAGGCATCGAAATTCGAGCCCCCGGCGACGTTCGAGCCCATCACAGTGCCGGCGGGAGAGCTCTACCTCCTCGGCGACTACCGAGGCGTGGCCAACGACTCATCGCAGAACGGCACGGTGCCGGTGGAAAATGTGATCGGCGTCGTCAAGCTCTGAGCACGCAGGCCCTGGGCGGTTTCAACCAGATGCTTGACATGATCGGTATCTCTTCGTGGTCCGCGTCGGTGGCCTCAGCCGTTGCGGACCTCGATGCGTGGCCTGACCGACGACGACCGTGAGCTGATTGAGTACGTCCGCCAGATCGTGGATGCGAACACCGACGGTGTGAGCGGCGTCCATACCGTCGCTGCAGCGGTGTGCGGAGTCGACGGGCGCATGTATGGCGGCATCAACCTTCACCACCAACTCTGGCAGCCGTCGTGGCGGCATCCGCTCGACCACGGCGGCCGCTGCTGTACCGGTGGCCCCTGCGCTGAACTCGGCGCGCTCGCTCACACCCGTGCCTCTGGCGCCGGCTCCGTCCATGGCGTGGACCGCATCTCGATTGGCTGGTAGGCCAAGGCTCGGTCAACCACCTCAGCGGCCGTCAACTCGGGGTTAGTCCAGAAGATCAGGCTGGAGACGCTGCCGTCCGGGCAGACGAGGTCTCGGTCAAGTTGATCCAGCCACCCGCCCACCTCAGCGCCGTCCGCGTAGTCGCCCCTCATGATCCGCTCCACGAGGACAATCGCCTCGTCTCGGGTCAGCTTCGCTGCCAGCTTCCTCACCTCCGACCGGAGGCTAATGGCACGTTAATGGCACCGGCAACGGGCGCAGCCTGCGAAACGTCGGAGGCCCTGGCTGGAACTCGCGTCCTGACCTGGGTTCACGTTGGAGCGGGTGACGGGAATCGAACCCGCACTGTCAGCTTGCCCTGTGAGCGTCGCCGGCGCTCCTCAGCCGCGTGGGCTGTGCCTGTCGCCACTGGTCGCTTTACCACCTTGGCTGTCTTGACCGGTCTGGATTGGATGGAACCGTGGAACAAGCCCATACGCCAGCGGCCGCCGATGCCGTCGTCGCCACGTGGACTGCGGCTGCTCTAGCGACCGCTCCCGCCGATCGCGACCGCGCCGAAGCCGCCGCCCTGGCGGCCTACCGCGCCGCCGGCCTCACGGCACCGTCCCGCTTCGTTTGGTGCGCGTCACTCCCCGACGCCATCGAGCAACTCCGGCAACACCTCGACGGCGGTCACACTCCGCTGGTCCGCCAGGTGCGGCGCGACGTCCTCAACACGGCCCTCTCGGCGGCGCGGGCGCCGCTGTGGAAGGAGGCATCCGACCTCGAACAGCTCACCGCACATGGCCACTTCCACTCCTTCTTCGAGGACAAGGGCTACTACGGCGAGCAACGCTACGACGGCATGGACGAACGCTACGACCTCAGTGCGTGTTTGAGAAGGTCGGATGTGGACGGTGCGGCGGCGTGACGATGGCCGCCGGAGGCGGGAGGGTGTCCGGGTGTCGTCGCCTCGTCGTGGTTACCCGTCGGACCTGACCGATGCCCAGTGGGCGTTGATCGAAGGGTTGTTGCCGGAGCCCAGCACGGATGGGCGGCGGGAGAAGCATCCTCGTCGGGAGATCGTCAACGCGATCTTGTATGTGGTCCGCTCGGGGTGTCCGTGGCGGTATCTGCCGGCGGATCTGCCGCCGTGGCAGACGGTGTACTGGTACTTCGTGCGCTGGGAAGACGCCGGTGTGACCGAGAACCTGCTGGCCACGCTGCGGGTCAAGGCGCGGGTGCAGGACGGGCGGAATCCGGAGCCGTCGGCGGGGATCATCGACTCGCAGTCGGTGAAGGGCGCCGACACCGTTGGGCGGCAGACGCGTGGCTACGACGCGGGTAAGAAGGTCAACGGCAGGAAGCGGTTCATCATTACCGATACCACCGGGCTGTTGGTCACCGTGGCGGTGATGGCCGCGTCGTGGCAGGACCGCGACGGCGCGAAGAGCGCCCTGCTCGGCGCTTATCTGGCCACCCCGATCCGGCACGTCTTCGCCGACCAGGGCTTCGCGGGCCGTCTCGTCGACTGGACCCGTGACACCTTGAAGATCACGCTGGAGATCGTGCGGAAGCCCGCTGAACAGCGGGGCTTCGCCGTACATCCGCGCAGGTGGGTCGTGGAGCGGACCCTGGCATGGCTCACCGCCTGCCGCCGGCTGGCCCGCGACTACGAACGCCACCCTGAAATCTCCGAAGGCATCGTCAGGTGGGCCGCCATCGCCGGCATGACCCGCCGCATCACCCGCGGCCGACCAGCCCGACGGCAGGCGAAGCGCACCTTCATCTGGACCTGATCAAGTCCCTCTCAAACACGCTCTCAGAGAAAACCCCTACCGCTGCTCACCAGTCCTGGCAGCCGAGCGGGCCGCCCTGCAACCGGTACTCCACGCCGTCCGGGAAACCTACGACCGGGTCCTGCGGCCGCGCTGGGACGGGCTCGGCCGGGTAGCCCGCGACTACGGCCTCCACCCCGTCTGGTACTGGTACGACCACCACACCAGTGTTGACCAAAATGACGAGGCACGCGCCGTCATGCAGTACTGCCTGCCGGATCTCGATGACCGGTTCTTCGACCCCGCGTGGCACTTCCACCCCGACTTCGTCGTTCTCGCTGCCATCGACACATATCGGGCGGTGTTCGACGCCACCCCGGATTCCGCCTGGGAGGGCTGCAGGGAGGCCGCGCTGATGTCCGGGCCCTGGTGGCCCTTCGCCGACGTTGCCGTGATGAGCGAGCGACCGAACACCAGGCACCCCGACGGCCGTGGTTGTCCGCCCGCCAATGCCCGGCAAGCCGTCACCTAGGAAGCGCCCACGGCACGCCAACCAGACCGGGGGCCAGCTAAGCAGGTGCCAGGGCGTCGGTTGCCGACCTCGCTGCCAGCTCACCTGACACCGGGATTCGAACGCTTGTACGATCATCGGGTGGAGGATGCGGTGGGGCGCTGGTGGAATGGCATCTGGGGGCGTATGGGCCGCCGGGATGTGTGGTTGACCCGCGAAATTCGGTGGAAGGTCGTTGCCCGCGCGGGCGACGCCGAGACGGGCCGGGTGCTGCGGTGGGAGTTCGACACCGAACCCGACGCACTCGCCATGATCCAGCGTCTCCTCGCCGCCGACACCGGCGGTCGTTGGCGCAAGCAATCCGGCGACGCCATCTCGTCGCCGCCCCAGTGACGGCTGCGGGTCCGGCCGGCGGTCGCGTCCGAGGGGCGGCGCCGCCGGCCGGACCTGCGGGGGTCAGGCGCTGCAGGTGTTGAGCATGCCCTGCAGCGCGGACTTCTCCGACGACTGCAGGGTCAGGCTCCAGCTGTACTTCACGGTGATCCACATCTTGCTGTAGGTGCACCGGTACGACGACAGCGGCGGCTGCCAGGTGGAGGGGTCTTGGTCGCCCTTGGCCTGGTTGACGTTGTCGGTCACCGCGATCAGCTGCGGGTGGGTCAGGTCGTTGGCGAAGCTCTGCCGCCGGCTGGTCGTCCACGAGCTGGCGCCGGAGCGCCACGCCTCGGCCAGGGGCACGACGTGGTCGATGTCAACGTCGGAGGCGGCGTACCAGGTGGCGCCGTCGTATGGGCTGTACCAGCGTCCGGAGATTGCCGCGCAGGAGCTGTCGACCACGACGGAGGTGCCGTCGCGCTTGAGGACCTGCTCGCGGGTGTTGCAGGTGCCGCTGATGGTGATCCAGTGCGGGAACAGGTCCCGCGAGTAGCCGCTCGTCGAGCCCTGCGCCGCCACCGTCAGGGCGTTGAGCTGCGATTGGGCCGTCGTCTTCGACGGAATGCCGGGAGGCGTGGCCGCCGCTGGCTGCGGGTTCAGGCCCGCCAGGATGGCGCCCACCAGAGCAGCAACGGCGATCGCGGTGGCGTGCCGCCTTGTGCGGGGCAAGCGGGAAGGGGAAGGGGCGGTCGGCATGGCGGGCCTCCTGGTTGGGGGGTGAACGGCAACCCTTACCAACGATCATGTCGATCGAACGGCATGCCTGTAAAGAGCTGTCGTACGGCCATTCAGCATTCGACATATTCCTGCGCCCGCCCGTCGTGCGATCCGACCATGAGAAGCGGGGGGTGAGGGTGATTCGGGTTCGTCGAAGGCGTGCCTCGCGGTGAGCCCTGGCCGCCGGCGTGCCGGCGCCGCCACGGGTGGGATGGTGCGGCCACCGGTCGCGCCGATGCTGGCGAAAGCCGTCGAGACGGTGCCGGAAGGGCAGGGCCTGTCCTACGAGCCGAAGTGGGACGGGTGGCGGGCCCTCGCATTTCGCCAGCATGACGGGGTCTATTTGCAGTCCCGGGCCGGCCGCAGCCTGGGTGCCTACTTCCCGGACGTCCTCGAGGCCGTCGGCCGGGCGGTGGCGCCGGGCGTGGTGCTCGACGGGGAGCTCGTGGTCTGGGAAGGCGAACGGACCGACTTTTCCCTGTTGCAGCGGCGGGTCACCGCGGGGGCCCAGCGCGACGCCCTGGCCAGGCGCCACCCGGCCCACTACGTGGTCTTCGATCTCCTGAGCGTCGCGCCCGGCCTGCCGCTGCTGGACAAGCCGCTCACCGAGAGACGTGCCCTGCTGACGTCGCTGCTCGCCGGCGCACCAGCTCAGGTCACCCTGTCACCGCACAGCACTGACGTCAGTCAGGCCCGCGAGTGGCTGCGGACCTGGACCGCCGCCGGCATCGAAGGACTGTTGATCAAGCGGCTCGACAGCCGCTACGAGCCCGGCAAGCGAGGCTGGCAGAAGTACCGCGCCTACCGCACCACCGAAGCCGTCATCGGCGGCGTCGCCCCCAGTCTCAGCAGCCCGGAGTCCCTGCTGCTGGGCCGCCTCGACGAGAACGGACGGCTCCGATATACCGGCCGCACCCACGCTCTGCGGCCTGCTCAGCGCGAAGAGCTGGCCGGCCTGCTCATCCCTCACATCGCGGCAGCAGGCAGGCCCGCTCACCCCTGGCCGCAGCCGCTGCCCGCCTCCTGGACGGGGCAGCTCGACCGGCCGCAACCCCTCCCCTACACCCCGGTCGTCCCCGCGGTCGCCGCGGAGATCGAGGTCGACACCGCCTACGAGCACCACCGATGGCGCCACCTCGTCCGCTACCGACGCCCGCGCCTCGACCTGCCCCTGGCCGACGTACCACCGCTCGACCGCCAACCCTGACGCCCACCGACACCGCTATCCAGCCAAGGCGCCCGGTCCGCGACTCACAGAACACCTCGCGCCGACGTCTAGCACATCCAGAGCATGATCAGGGCGTTATCCACAGCCCTCGACGTCGTCCACAGCTCGCGGCCTCCCCATGGCGCGGCAGCGGGCTCGACGATGAAGATGGACTGGTCGGCGAGGCCGCCGCCCGGCTGCTGGCCACGGCCACACGCAGGTGGAGCAGCCCCAGCCGCAGGCCACCGACCAGCCGGTCCCCGCGCCAGTCAAACGGCACGGGGACCGGCTTGCATCCTCAACCCGGCAGCAGCCGGATCTGCCGAGCAGCCTTGCGGCGGTCGGAGGCGCAGCGTTCGTACCGCACACTCCCTGCCCGGAAACCACATACCGTCAAGCAGGTGGACGTACTGCTGCGCGGCGGGCCAGGTGACGGCCACGTCGTCCCCGGAGGCGGAGAAACCGTCCTGTGGCGGGCCTGCCTATACGAGATCACGTCCGCGGTAGAACACAAGCATGGACGGGACCTGCGGGTGTACCACCACCGCCCGGACTGCTGCGAGCCATACGGGCGAGGCTCCGAAGACCGCTGCGAGTAGCCCGTGAAGCTGTGGCACCAGTAGAGCTCTCGGCGCGGGTTCTACATCTAGCAGTCGTCCTGCTTCCACTTGCCGTCTTCCCGCACCCACGGCTCCTTGGTCTGGTTCAGCGCAGGCACGTCGTACGTGTAGGTCACTCGCGCCAGGTCTCCCGAAATCTGCGCGTCGAAACTCTTCAGCGGCATCGCCTTGCCGTACATCTGCTTGGCCGCCGTCAGCATGCCGGTGAACTCGCTGAGGGTCACGCGATCCTTGCACCTGGCCGAGAACAGGTCGTACGCGACCGTGGGCTTCGCGTCGAGGAAGGCGTCCGAGTACTCCACCACCGCTTGGCGAAGCTCCTCCTGCCCGGCAGGCGCCTGGGCGGTCGGGCTGGCGGCGGCACTGGGCGATGCGGTCGCGGAAGGAGCCGCGGATGTCGAGGACGCCGAGGCGTCTGGCGTATCGGTGTTGCCCGCGCAAGCGGTGGTAGGAAGAACGAGAAGAGGCAGAACGATCATGGCTTTGCGGATCATGGCGCGCACGGTACTGCCGCGATCGGCCTCAATACCTGACGGGATCACCTGTCGCGCCTCGCAGCTGGCGACTCTGGGCGGGTGGGAGGGCAACCGGCCCCGGCCAGCACAGCGACACCCTCCCGGCCAGACCCGATACGGCGTCGACCGCTGCAACAGCCACCCCACCCCAGACGATGCCCACACCGCTTCCGGCGCTACCAGCACTGCAAGGTGACACGGCGAATACGAAACCGAAGACGTCCGGCCGGCCCCGCCCACGCCGGAGGGTTAAAGATCAAGCTAGCGGCCACAGCCCACGAGCTAGCAAGATCGGAGCGGGCGACGCAAGGGCGAGACCGTGAGGGAGATCCGCCCGCATGAGCCGTTGTTGACCGGCCACGCCGAGATCGTCGTTCACGAAGCTGAGCGAGCCGTTCGAGTGATGCTGGCAAGCCAGCCCGTGAGAAGCCCCGTGGTGTTGGCGCCCAAGGCTTGTGCCGCCCGCTGAGCAAGTTCGATTAGTTCGGCGTGCTCGGCGGCGGTGACGAGCAACGCGGGCGACGGTGTCAGACGCCACGCTGCCTGGGTGTGGTGACGCGTGAGGCCGGTGACGTCGGCCCGGCCGCGCCGGGCCAGTCCCGGGTCGGGGTCTACGGCCAGGATCAGTGCTGCGCGCAGGCGGACGGCGGTGGCCTGGTGAAGCAGGAGGCGGTAGCCGGCCCGGCGCAGTTCGACCCGCGCGTCGGCCAGCAGCTCCCACGCCATGCTGGGCGGTACCGTGCCGTAAGGCGGACGCAGGGCGGTGGTCGTCTCGCGTACGACGGCCGGTGATGGGTCGCGTAGCAGCGGAAGCATCTGATTGGCGTCGACGGCGTCGATCTGGCGCAGGGCCCGTACCGCCTGGGCGCGGACCGTCGCGGACGCGTGCCCCAGCAATGGCCTTAGCCGCAGGGCGTCGGAGTCCGATCCGGTTTCCGCTAGCCCTGCGATAGCGCCGGCCGGTGGTGTCGGCGCGGTGACCGCGGCGCGATAGTACGCCGCCGGATCGGCGTTGAGGCGCCGGGCGGCGTCTCGGGCTACCGCGCGTACCAGCGGGGCGTCGTCGTCGAGGTGGCCAGCTACGTCGGCGTCGTGGCCGATGCGAACCAGGCCGGTCAGCGCGATCGCCCGCACGTCACCGCGTCGGCTATGGGCCAGACGCTGGAGGATCGCCACCCGGCGGGTCCATACCGCCTCCCGGCAGGCCGCCTCGGCGGCCCGGGCCCGGATCCGCACATCCTGCTCTGTCTCGGCGGTGACGACGAGGTCGTTGAGGTTAAGCCAGCCCTGCGTCAACGCGATGTCGAACACGAATCGCCGCTGCCCTCGGTCGTGCGAGCAAGCCAGAGTCTGCCGTATGTGGGCGGACGCGGTCAGTAGGGCGGCCAGCGCCTGCGTGTAGGCGAAGCCACCGCGCTGCCGTAGCTCGAGCAGCAGAATGGTGGGCAGGGCCGCGGGCAGATACGTGCCGGGGTCACCGGCGAGCAGCAGCGCCAGACCGGCCCGCGCCCGGTCCCGTACTTGGGGGACCCAGTCACTGGCGCGTAGCACGAGGAACGGCATCAGCTCTGGACACGGCCGCACGAGCATGGCCGCGACCGACGTCTCACGAACCCGCCCGTCGCCGTGCGTGCTGGCCAGTGCGAGAGCAATTGGGCCGGCTGAGCCCTCGTGGAGGCGCGTGGCCAGCTGGTTGAGGACTGGCGAGTGGAAAGACGAGTACCACAGCACCCGGCGGGCATGCTCGTCCAACCGGGCGACCACCTTCGGGCGCCCGCCGAGGAACTCCAGCGCCACACGGCCCAGGCCATCGCCGTCGGTGGCATCGACGTCGGCCAGCACATCGACCAGACGATCCAGGGAAGTCCAACCCCGGGTGGCTGCCTCGTCCGCCGCAACACTGACGGCAGCCAGCCGTGCTTCAGGGTCCACGTCCCGCGGTGGCCTGCGTCGGGGGCATTGCTTGAGCCAGTTCACCCCGACATGGTGCTACAACGGTGATCACTCCCCGATGGAATATTCGGACTGCCCGGTGGACGGCCACAACGACAAGAGGCTGCACGCCGCTGGGCACCGGCGGCATGATCTGCGTTGTGTACCGCTTCTTCCCCTGCCCGTGCTGCTGGCCATCTGACCTTCAGCGATCCGCCGGGCTCATACGAGAGCTGCCCGGTCTGCTTCTGGGAAGACGACCCCATCCAGTTGCGCTGGCCGGGCTGGCCTGGTGGCGCGAACAAGCCATCGCCGATCGATGCGCAGGCAAACGTCGCGCGGATCGGCGCATGCGAGCAACGGCTGCTCCGGCACGTCCAACCCCCGCTGCCCGACGAACCGGATGAGGTTCTGCCTGAATGCGTGTCCGGCGATGATCACCTGCGCTGTCCTGTCCCTTTTTAGCCCACGCCCGCAGCCGGCGCCTCGCCTCCTGCAGCCGGACGGTGTAGTCCGGCCTGAACACCTCCCCGGCGACGTCTCCAGCACGCCCGAGATGCGATACAACGGTGACCACACATCTGATCTTCGTTGGTCGCATCGGTTGACGCCCTCGATTACTGCGAGAGGTGAAGCTGTCGTCGATCGGCCGGCCGGCCCTGCACGATGCCGTGAAGCTACCCCCGGACCCGGCGGACCGCGTGCCGCTACGGAACCCGGTTCAGGTAAGCCTGGTCCTGGTGCACATAGACGACCTGCCCCGTCTCGGCGGCGAACCCCCGGTTCGAGCACGCCGAGGAACCCTCACCGTATCCGGTCGCGACCGGTGAGACCCGGGTGATCTCACCGGTCGTCGCGCGGTAGGCGAAGACGTCCCCGCCCTCGGGGCTCCCGCCGGCCAGCAGATTGGACGGGCCGTTGAAGACCACCGTCGGGCCGTCGTCGGCCACCCCGCAGACACTGATCTGATCGCCCTTGATCGACGGGATCTCCACACGGTCGAGCAGCAGCGTGTAGGCGGCGTCGATGCCGGCCGGGGTCAGCTTGACGGTTGCGGTGTGCGCGTCGGAGGCGCTCGGCACGACCTGTTCCACGCAGATGTTGCCGCTGTTCCACCAGCACTTTCCCGCGAGGAACTCGGTGGTCGTTCCGGTTGTCAGGTCGAAGCGGAACGCGCTGTTCTGGCTCTGGCCGCAGTCGTCCGCCGTGAAGTAGACGGCCGCCCCGTTATCGGCGAACCGGACGAACGAAGGGCCGAAGAACAGGTTTCGCCCATCCGGACAGGTCATCACCGTCTGCGTGCCGTCGCTGATCCGGTACAGCACCACACCGCCGAAGTTGACCAGGTCACCGTCGTCGGAGATGGAGTAGCTGTCTGAGCCCGACCAGTTGCCGTACGACAGGGGCATCGCCGTGCCGGCCTGCACGTCGTAGCGCCAGAATGCGGGCTCGCCGCCGCGCGCCACCAGTGCGAACCGGCCGTTGGACGAGGTGGCGAGCAGCTTGTTCACCGGGCCGGGATCGCCCGGCAGGTCGATCCGGCGGGTGGTGCCGGCGGTCCGGTCGCGCACGTAGACCGAGATGTCCCGGCCGCTGGCTCCGGCGGTCAGGTCGGTCGCGTCGGACTGGAAGTAGACGTACCTCGCGTCCGCGCCGGTCGTCACGACGTACGTGTAACCATTCGACGAGCCGCCGGCGCGGGCGACCGAGATCAGCTCCGGCCCGGCTGCCGTCGGGTTCGCGATTCGCAGCGCGATCTGGCCGCTCGCGCGTTTGCCCTTCGCGTCGGTCACCGTAACGCTGATCGAGGCGCTGCCCACCGCGGTGGGCGTGCCACCGAGGTAGCCCCCCGCACTGGCCGTGATGCCTGGCGGCAAGCCGGTCACCTGCCAGGCGTACGGTGCCGTTCCCCCGTACGCGGACAGCGACGCCCGGTACGGCTGGCTAACCGTGCCGTCGGGCAGTGCGGTGGTGTGCACGGTGAGTGGGCCGCCCCCCGGGCCCGTACCGCCACCCGCGTCCGGGCACCGGTAGTACATGGGCCACGGGCCCAGGTCGAAGCTAAGGAACGTATACCTGAACTCCTTGATCCACGCGTTGAAGCGCACGTCGAAGTCGGCATGGATGCCGACGGTCAGGGCGACGCACCGCTTCGTGTCGACCGAGGCGGTGAACTTCGGCCCCAGGGTCACGCCGAGCCCGGCGACGCCCAGCACCTTCACCGAGACGTCCGCGCCGATCAGGAGCGACGCCGATAGTTCACCGGTGATCGAGACGCCCTCGCCCGCCTGCGAGCCCGCGTTGTACACCCGGATGGACAGGTCAGGGTTCGTGCTTACGCCGACCATCCGGTAGAAGTGCTGGGTGAAGGTGACCTTGCCGGCGACGGTCGCCTCGAATTGGAAGGCCGGCCCCAGGTCGACGGTCACCGGGATCTGCGTCGGCAGCACCCAGGTCAGCTTGTGGTCCCGGCGGAACGCGTCGGTGAGCGCGCAGGTGACCTTGCCCTGCACCGCTGCGGAGAACTCGACGACCGGCTCCGTCTGTAGCCAGAAGCTCAGGAACGGCGTGGTGAACAGCCCGGTCCGCTGCTCGAAGTGCACCCGCGTGTTCTCGAAGCGCACCAGCGCGCCCGAAACCTCCACCCCATCCGCCACCGTGCACCGGAACGCCTCCGGCCCGAACTTGATGATCGAGTGGTCGATGCTGGTGGACCCGGTGACGGCGCCGAGCTGTCCACGGGCACCCTGCCGCGGGCCTGACGCGTTCGCGTCCTGCGGCATCATGTCGACCGGGCCGTCGTAGCCGATGTCCAGGTTGGCGAACAGCCGGTCGAGCGGCGCCGGCGCCACGGTGACAGTCGTCGTGCCGCCCGCGTCGGACGTGACCGTGCCGACGGTCCCGGCCAGGCCCTCCGGGTACGCCGCGCCGCCGCCCTTGACCACAACCCCAGCACCCGGCCCGGGCCGCGGCGCGCCCAGGGCGAGGGTCAGCGTGTACCCGCTGGCCGCGTCACCACTCACCGCCGACACGCTCGCCGGCTCCAGGACCGTCGTACCGCTCGCCGGCTGGTAACTCTCGCGCTGCCTGACCGGCTCGGCCGGGTTCAGCTCCGGCGTGAAGTACCCCGCGACGTCCACCAGCAGGTGCGTCGCGCAGGTGGTGTAGAGGTTGAACGAACCGTCGGCGAGCCGGGTGGTGACCAGGTTGGGGCGGGTCTGCCCGGCCCGCTCCAGGTTCAGGCTCGACGCCACCGGCCGGGCGCTGCCGGCCGGGTACGCGGTGATGTAGCCGCCGCTCGCCGTCTCGGTGGCGGTCACGTTCGCCACCACGGCGGCGGCGCCGGTCGCCGGTACCGGGTCGCGGCCAGCGATCCGCACCGACACCGTGGCGCCCGCCACCGGCTTGCCTCCGGAGTAGCCGATCTGCCGGCCGGGCCGCGTCTCCAGCACCCGGGTCGGCCGGGTCGGCACGAACAGCCCCGCCGTGCTGTCCGCCGCGGCCGGCCCGGTGAACCACCCGGCCACGTCGGCGACGAGGTGAGTGGACTGCGCCACATACAGCTTCACCGTGCCGTCCGGGGACAGCGGCACCCACACCGCGTTCGAGATCGTCCCGTCCGCCCGGGAGATGTTGAGATTCGAGGCGACCGGGCGGGTCCGGTCGCCAGGCCAGACCGTCACGTAGCCGGGCGCGGAGTTCGTTGCGGTCACGTTGAGCACCACACCGCCGGCGCCCCCGGCCGGTACTCCACCCCGGTCCGCCACCTTCAGCGTCACCGTGGTCCCGGCGGCCGGCTTCGACCCCGAGTAACCGATCCCGCTGCGGGTGTCGAGCAGCCGGGCCGGGCTCAGCGGGACGAGCCGGCCCGCCGTGGCGGTCAGCGCGCCGGTGAAATACCCGGCCACGTCCGCGACGAGGTGCAGGCTGGACATCGTGTACAGGTTGACCCGGCCGGTCCCGGAGAGCGGGACCACGACCAGGTTCGGGATGACTTGGCCGGCGGTCTCGATGTTCAGGTTGGAGGCCATCGGCCGGGGCTGGTTCGCTGGCCAGACGGTGACGTAGCCAGCGGCCGCGGGGTCGACCGCCGTCACGTTCAGCGCCACTGCGGTCGCGCCCGTCGCCGGTACGCCCCCGCGCCCGGTGACCTGAAGGGTGACCGTCGCCCCGGCGGCGGGCTTGCCGCCCGTGTAGCCGCTCAACCGGTCGGGCCTGGTGTCAAGGATCCGGGCCGGCTGGAGCCCCACGAACCGAGTCGTGCCCGCCGGCACCACCACCTCGGTCGCCCCCGGTCCCGCGTCGGCGGCGGCGAACGTGCCGTCGCCCGAGTACCGCGCGCCGACCGCGTGCGCGCCGACCGCCAGGCCGGATACTGATGTGGTCCCCTTGCCGCCGGTCAGCTCGACCGGCGCCTGGTACGTCGCCCCGTCCACGGTGAACTGCACGGTGCCCGAGGGCACGTCCGACGGGTGCGCGCCAGTCACCGTAACGGTCGCGGTCAGCGGGGCACCCTCGGCGACCGGCGCGGCGGACAGCTCTACCGCCACCGTCGCGGGAGCCGACCCGGCCAGGGCCCGCGCCGCCCCAACCGGCGCCGCCGCCGCGGCCTGCGCTGGCAGCAGGGGTACGACCGTCAGCAGGACGGTGACTCCGGCCGCCCACCGCCGAGCCGCGCGCCCCACTCCGCGATTGTGGCGTTGCACTCGTGATCCGGACCGGTCCCGCCTGAGGATTTCCACCACCGGACCTCCACCGCAGTCGAACGGGATCGCTGGCCACCGGCGTCCCTCTCACTGCGGACGCCGTTCATGCAGGCTCTCGGACCGGCTCCGGCCGCGCTCATCAAGTGTTGGATACCGGACAGCATGATCGATCGCTCGGGCACCGCAGCCAACCGGTCCGGGCGACCCGGCCGGCGATCGGACCAGCAGGAATCAACCGGTCAGGGGTGGACCCGTCTCGGCACGGCCCATACCGCAGGCAGCCTCGGCCCATCGTTGAGTGGCTGCCGGTGGGAGGGGTAGCCGTCCGCAAGAGATCGGTCGCTGCTGCCTCGTTCACCGGCCGCCGCGCCGGACGGATCGCACGCCGTCCGGGGCCAGCATGGGCGACCGCTGCCCTCGCCCGACGTCACCGGGCCGAACCTTCCGTCGGCCTCCCCAGTAGCATGAAGACATCCGGCCGGCCGCCGTCAGCGGCCGGGCACACCCTCCCCCAATGCTCGGTTGGCAGCGGGGCGCTGCGCCGGTCCGCCGTCGAGGCGCAGGCGGTCGCCCGACGCCGGAGCGCCTGTCCAATGTCACCAACCGCGCCTACCCGCGCCCCCTCACCAGCGACCACCTTGAAGTCGTCGTTTGGGACAACACCAACACCACCACCGGCCGAACCGCCATGATCAATCGCTTCGATCGATGCCGCAGGTGGGACGGGCTCAGCCTCGCCGTGCTCGACCCCGACGAGCGGCACGTCGACCCCGACGAGCGGCACGTCGGCCCCGACGAGTGGTCGACCATCCCACCCGACGTCGCGGCAGCCCTCCACGCCCCGACACTCGACTCACCGAACGCCGCCCTCGAATTGCCCGACCGCAACGGCGCCCAGCTCACCGTCTTCGTCACCTTCGTCAGCGAAGGTCACGCGCAGGCGTGGCAACCCGCAGCCGACCGCTGGTCGCCCGTGGACCGCCTCCTCGTCGCCCTCTGCACGCCCGCCGCACGACGCCTGCCCCGGCTCCCGGTAGGCGGCACCCGCAGGACGAGCCTTCAGCCCGCCTCCACAGTCGACAGCGTTTGAGTGGCGAAAGCTGCACACTATCGCAGCTATCTCAGCCACTGCTGGCCGATATATGCGTTTGCAAGCTTGCTTACGTGTTTACATACCGGCTCACGCCAAAGTAGACTGTTGGCATCGCCGCTACGCGAGAGTGGAGAGCCGTGAAGATCATCGAAGGCACAGTCGACGAGATCATCGAGTACCAGACCCGAACCAACCAGGTGCCCCCAGCAGACGACGACGAGACTGCAGCTCCGGAGAAGGAGGCACTCCCGACTCGCAGCACCTCGGCGCTCGACTCCGACGACGAGGAAGCGTTCTTTATCAAGCAGTTCGTGTACACCCGCGCGAAGGACGGCGGCACGGCTAACAGGGTGCTGACGTTCCTCGACCGCGCCTTGGAACTCAAGACCGTGGTCGCGATCGGGGAGTCCGACCGCACCCACGACGGCTACACGGACTACATCATGGTCCGCGACCAGGGACCGAAAAAGTACGGGGCCGTCGTCTACGTCAAGCCGGGCAACGGAGGCCTCACGCTGCGCCTGCGCCCCGAGGATGTCAACGACCTGGACGACGACCGGATCAAACTCCGCAACGTCGCGCAGACCCAGAAGTACGCGGTGAACTGCCCCCTGAACGACGGCGATGCGGTCGATCTCGCGCTCGTTCTGACCGAACGCGCCCTCAAGAAGGTGCGCGGCAACTGACCTATCCCCGCGCGGCCCGGCCAGAGCCCTACCAGATGGCGAGGCTCCAGCCGGGCCGCGACCGTTGGGCGAAAGCCACCGTCAACGGCTGGCGGGAGCCGCTACCCGCACTCTGGCAGTCGCTTCCGACAGCCGGCGCCCTGCCGATCAGCGATACAGCTTGCCGGGACAGCGCTCGGCGACGTAGCCGATATCGCTTCCCTCGGTGACCATTGCCTCGCCACCTGCCAGCGGCACCCCTACGTACCAGGCCCAGCAGTTGGAGTCTCCCGCCTTACGCAGGTCGCGAGCCTTGTAGTCAGCCTCCGTGCCGAAGACCTTGCAGAACGCCGCCTTCTGTTCCCGCAGGAAGACCTCGACGCACTCGCGGCCGACGCGCTCTAGCGTCTTCAGGTCGTTGCTGCCAGCGACAAACTCGACGTTCGCTTGCCCACCCTTGTTCTGCTTGTTGACCTCGTTGCTGCGCACCATCGACTTGCTGAAGTGCAGCTCGGGGGGCGCAGTCGTGGCTTGAGCCGACCGAGTTGCCGGCATGCGAGCGGGCGGCTTCACCACCTCAACCGTTGGAGGCGTGGGCCCGACAGACGGCCTCGAACTATGCCCGGCCTGGTCGCCGCAAGCACTCAACGCGGACAGCACAAACGTCGAAAGCATGAACGCCGCGAGCAGCAGCCGGGAAGGTGAATGTCGCATCGGCCTTATGATGCCATCATCGCAGACAGCCGGGTCGGGGCAGCCAGGCGGACCTTGAGAGCGGTCATCGCATTCGGAAATGGGCCCCTATGGTGCCGTCGCTGGCGACGGCGATGGTGTTGCCGTCCGGCGAGGCGCCGAGCAGGACGCCATGGATGTACAGGCGTTGCCCCTGGCACAGCAGCGCGCGATGCGGGTGTGTCCGGTCCTTCCCGATTGCATAGGGAGCGGTCAAAATGCCGAGGGAGGTAGGCCGAGTAGCGACGTACATAAGAGTCACTATGGTGTCGGCACCGACGAGTCGGTTGGGGCGCTTGCACCGCGAGGGCCCGATAAGCCGCCCCGGCTCCAACTCGCTGCCCCTTGGAGCGCCGGGCGCAGGCCGACAGGTGCCAGATCAACATGTCGACCGACCCGATGTCGCGATCGCCGCCTGGTCGGAGGGCCGGGCGCAACCGGGTCTCGCCGCCGGCGCCGGAGGCCTTGATGGTGACTTGCGACCCTCGCCCGGTCCGAGTGCCAGGTGCAGCCAGAACCTTGCTCGTTGGCGCCGTCAGGGACTCGGATCCCGAACCCCCGGATTAGGAGTTGGCCATGGGGGTGCTGGTTGGTCCAAGTACCCGCGGCCAGTCCGCGCGGACCGCCCGGTTGGTCCACAATTTGCCCGCTCACCCGTCCATCGGGTCCCAACGACGGCCTGCCCGTCCATGGCGCGCGAGCACCCGCGGAGCACCCCATTCGGATAGTCGATGTTCCGGTGATGGCAACGGCTGGTTTGTTCCGAACCTGTGCCGCCTGCGTGCTGGTACACCTACCACGGTCAAGCCCACAACCGATGCGGTCAGTCCCACTGCTGCACCTTGCCCGCTATACTGTCTGCCGGATCGGCGTGCAAGACGTCAGCGGCTCGCAACCGCACCGGTCCACTCGGGGGAAATCCGGGTTCGAATCCCGGCGCGTCTCACCGACGTTTCGTCCAATCGGCAGGACACCCCCCACCTTCATCCGCTTCTGTCCCAACCATCAGAGGTCGGGCTCGTGAGGTGCGAGAGGTTAAGCCGGTACGAATCGGGCTGAGCGCGCAACGCCGTCGCGATCGTTCCCTTGCGATCGGCTAGGCACTCAATAACCTGCTTGGCCGACATTGCTTGTCGATCAGCCAGACCAGCTCCGCGCGAAACCTCGTACCAGTTCCCAAGGAACTCCAGCAGAAGATCGGCCAGTGCGGCTGCGCCGTGGGCGGTAGCCAGATCCCCTGGAACAGTGAAGGCACCTGAGTGAACAGACATGTTGCGGACGGCGTAGACCCAGTCCAAAACGCGGAGATATCGGTCGGTCCACTCATCGAGTAGGTCAGCAAGACGTGGCGGCGTGGCCAGTCGGTCGCGCCACTGCGCCAACTCAACAGTTGCTAGTCCCGGAAGGTTACTGCCTAACCTCGCCAACGCATCTCGGGCGTTACGGAGCTCCTCACTATCGCGTGCCTGCGATGGCTGAAGGACATCAAGCCAGTGGTTGACATCCATGAGATGACCACGGGTATCTGTGGCGACGTAGCCATGCAGATCGGACAACGCACATTCCAGGTCTCGCCGCAACGACTCAAGACGCTGGCGGGCGATGTGCGCTGATTTCGCAGCGGCCGCAGCGCGGTCCTCTAGAGACATACGGTGCCGGGAGCCGAGCGGCACGTTCCGGGCTGCACGGGTAGCCTGCAGCTCAAGGCGGGTGGCCGCAGCCGCGTCTTCCGCCGCGACGGCCAGCATCGCGGCAGCGGCCTGGCGCGTGTTGTGGTAGCTCTCCACCATTTGCTGCCGCAGCGACTGCAATGCCATCGCCTCGGCCAGGGCCTCGACATCCCGCCGATTACTCGCAGTGACGCCGCACGATTCCATCGCAGTCCATGCCAAGGAGACGCGAGACATGGGGGCATCCGTCGTCGCGGCGAGGTGACTCATGCGCAGCGCCTCTCGCAGTTGATCGGGCCAGGCCTTGGTCAATGGGTATGCAGCCGCCACGCTTGGACCGACAGCGTGGAATACGGCGGTGTACTTGCTCCCGGCGCGAGCGCCCAGCGAAGCCGGGGACAGTCGCAGGTCCGCGATCCGATGACCAGCGACGTACTGATCTAACAATTCACTAATCTCTCGCCGGCCTATCTGAATGGCAGTCCCTCGGTCACGTGCCCGAACTGACAGGGAGACCAGACAGGCGGGCCGGCTGTCCCGCCCTGCCTGCTCTGCACGTGCGGCTTCAACGAACCGGTAAAGCTTGGAACTGCCGTCGCCCCATCCTCGGAACCGTTGCTCAGAGGCTGTTCGCAAGTCGGACTGTTGCGCAGTCGGCAGCAGAGATTCCAGTGCCGAGAGCGAGGATGCCCCTCGCACAATGCACGCAACGTTGAAGTCCGCCTCGTTAGGCACGATCACCCGGTAAAGCACACGGGAGTCCAGCGCTCGAGAGGTAAGCGCTCGGAACATGTCGTCCCGCAGGTCTGCGTAGTCCCGGCCGTCGAGCGATGCCCGACCAACGACCTCCAGAGCGAGGCGATCTACGCCTTCCGGTGTGGCCGCATTCCATGCGCGGTCCAGCAGCATCGGGAAGATGCCTTCGAGCTTGCCCGACACCGCTGCCAGCTCAGTAGCGAGAGCCGCCGGGTCCCCACCGTACTCGGCCGGTACCCGCACGAGGGTTTGAGCGAGGTCGCATAGCACCGGATCACCTGGAAGCAACTTCTGCGAGGCCGTCACCGCCTGTAACGCCGAGTCGCAGACGCGCAGTAAGAGCCCCGACTTCGGCTGACCTGAGCGGGCGTGTCGGTCGAGCACGACCCAGGCCTTGCTCACCTCGCTCGCCAAGGACGGATACGTCGAGGCATGGCGGCTCACGAAGGATTTGCTATTGGCTGCACGCAGTACGGCCTGCACTAGATGCCGGCGCACGCTGGTAAGGCCTGCGAGTTCTAAGTGCCTGCTTAGCGAGGACTCAAATCCACCGTACGCCACTTGGCTCCGCGCCTCCTGCTGCTCGTGCCATGAGTCCATCTCGTGAGGGCACGAAGCTTCCGTCAACCCCGGAACGCTTCGCTCCACTCCCACAGTCCATCCGCCAAGAACCCGTTCCATCCGGTCCCGCTCAGCAGCATATGCCGCATCGACGGATTCCCTGAGCCTCGTAGGCCGCGGGCCGCCCTTACTACAGTAGCGGTCGACTACATCCCCTTCGTCCGCAATGTCACTTTCCACCGACGGTTAACACCGTCGACCCATCGGGGGAAGGCATCTCCCGTTAGACATTACTAGACCACTAACTCGCAGGCGAAGGGCCGAGCCTGTGTTGTCTCGGTCCACAGGAATCAATGTGTGACCAAGATATGCAGTCAGCTCCTCCTCGGTCGATACTGTTGCCACCACCTCTCCGCAGGCTTCTCGTTAAGGGCCCCCTTGATCACAGCAAGGGCCCTCGGTGAGTAGCACCAGGTGTTGAAGAACTTCCTGGCGTAGCGATTTCGCCCCACGTTTACCGTGATCCCTGGATTCTGCCCGATTAATTTGCTTGCACGAACCGCCCATTCAGTCAAGGAGGGGCCATCCATCGATACAGCGGCCTCCAGTCCGCTCCCCCGGCGATTGGTTTTCTCTGGCACCAGCATGAGATCCCAGACAAAGCGGCAGGGACGATAGTCAGAGGGCGGCTGATTGCGAAGCGTAATGCGGTGCCATCGCCTCCATCTGCTCGATGACCAGCCGGATCGCTTCGGGCTGCTTGTCCGGCGGGTACTTGTACCGCACCAGCAGCCGCTTGATCGAAGACCGCAGCTTGGCGCGCACGTCGTCGCGTACGGTCCAGTCGGTCTTCACGTCGCGCTGCATGATGCGGACTAGGTCGCGGGCGATTTGCGCCAGCACGTCCTCGCCCTGCATCTGCACCGCGGACTCGTTGGCGCTGACCGCGTCGTAGAACGCCAGCTCGTCGTCGGTAAACGGCGGGGTGAAGTGCGCCCCTCGGTTGCGTTCGGCGGCTACCTCCTTGGCGAATTCGACCAGCTCGGCGATGACCTCGGCGGAGGTGAGCTGCTTGTTGGTGTACTTGTGCATCAGCTCGGCGATCCGCTCCGAGAAGGCACGCTGGCGGACCAGGTTGTGCCGTGTCACTCTGGTGGACTCCTCAACGAGCAGCGCTCGCAACGCCTCGATCGCCAGGTGCGGGTTGCTCGCTGCCTTCGCCTTGGCTTGGAACTCGGTACCGAGGTCGGCGAGGGAGGGTCTGGGGATACCGGCGGCCTCGTAGATGTCGATGATTTCACCGGAAGCGGTCGACGATGCCACCAGCGCCGACAGCATCCGCTGAATCTCTTCCGGTACCGGCTTGCCTGCGGCCTGGCGTTCCTGGGCGTCGAACTTGCCCATCCACACCCGGACCTCTTCGTAGAACCGGGCGTCTCGACGCCGCAGGTCGTCGAAGGTGTCGCTGCCGGAGGACAGTGCCCAGGCGCGGGCGAGCTGGTTGGACAGCTTGCGGTAGCGCTCGCCAAGGCTTTCCTCGCCCTCTGCGGCCTGGTTACCTGGGGTCTGCGGGGAACGCAGGTAGTTGGTGAGGCCCACTGCGGCCTGGATCCAGCTCCTTGGCCCGCCGTCGAGGCGGGACCGCCAGTCGAAGCCGGCACACAGTTGGTCGAGTGCGGCCAAGAGTGCGACCGCCAGGTCAACGGCCTCGTCGACGTTCTTGCCGACGGGCTTGGCAGCCTGGTCGTCTTCGGTGTACTCGGCGAGCGCCTTGGCGAGGTTGTCGATCAGCGGTGCATAGGCGACGAGCAGGCCGTCGGGCTTGCCGCGGAAGGTTCGGTTGACGCGGGCCAGTGTCTGCATGAGCAGGGCGCCCTTCAGCGGCCGGTCAAGGTAGAGCGTATGCAGCGGCGGCGCGTCGAAGCCGGTGAGCATCATGTCCTTGACGATGACGAGTTGCAGGTCGTCGTCGGGGTCGCGCAGCCGTTGCTGGATGGTCTTGTTCTCGGCAGACCGGCGCACGTGCTGGGAGACCGGAGGCTTGTCCTGGGCGGTCCCGGAGTAGACAACTTTGATCTTTCCCTGATCGAGGGCATCGCTGTGCCAGTCGGGCCGCAGCTTGATGATCTCCTCGTAGAGGTTGGCGCAGATCTCGCGGGTGCCGCCGACAATGAGTGCCTTGCCGGGGGTACCAATGAACTTGACCAGCTGCGCTGACCGGTTCTCCCAGTGCTCCACCAGGTCGGCGGCAAGGGCCCGGAGGCGGTCCGGGGCGCCGTACACGGCGTTGATGACGGCGACGGACTTCTCGATCCGGGCGCGCTCCACCTCGTCGAGTCCGATGGTGGCCTCGTCGGCGGCCCGGTCCAGGTCCTCGTCGGTGACGCCGCTCGTTAGGCCGACCTTGATCAGGCGTGGTTCGAAGAACACTGGCACCGTCGCGCCGTCCCTCACCGCCCGCGTGAGGTCGTATGTGTCGATGGTTCTACCGAACACCTCCTCCGTGTCTTTCTCGCCATGAATCGGCGTACCTGTGAAGGCGATGAACGAGGCGTTCGGCAGGGCGTCGCGGATGTGCCGGGCGTACCCGTCGAGGTCGTCGTAGTGGCTGCGGTGCGCCTCGTCCGCGATGACGATGATGTTGCGCCGCTCGGACAGCAGTGGGTGGTCTGCGCCGGCCTCACGCTCCTCCTTGGTACGGCCGAACTTCTGCAACGTTGTGAAAAGGATGCCGCCGGTGGTGCGGTCGGTCAGCTCGTCGCGCAGCTGGGCACGGCTGGTCACTGCCACCGGCTGTTCGGCCAGCAGCAGTGACCGGGCAAATCCTTCGAACAGCTGGCCGTCGAGTTCCTTGCGGTCGGTGACCACGACGAAGGTGGGGTTGCGCAGTTCGGGGCGCTGGCCGGCCAGGTGGACGTATAGCTCCATTTCCATGGACTTGCCGGAGCCTTGCGTATGCCATACCACGCCGGCCCGGCCGTCACCGTTCACCGCTACGATGGTCGTGCCGACGGCTTTGGTGACGGCGAAGTACTGGTGAGGCTTGGCGATCCGCTTCGCGTACCCGTCGGCACCGCCGTCGAACGCGGTGAAGTTTCGCTGGAGCTGGAGGAATCGCTCAGGGTTGAACACCCCGTCGATGAGGAACTCCAACTCGGTGCCCAGGTGGCTGTCGTCCACCGCCTCGCCGAACCGGACCGGCTTGCCGTCGTCGTTAACGTTCCAGGGCGAGTAGTGGTTCAGCGGGGTGAACGAGGTGCCGTAGCGGGCCGTGATTCCGTCGCTTATCACGGTTACCACCCCGAACCTGAGCGCCATCGGGAACTCACGCAGGTACGTGTCGAGCTGGGCATGCGCGCCGGGAAGATCCCCCTTCGTGGCCGCGGCCCGCTTCAGTTCGACAATCGCCACAGGCAGGCCGTTGAGGTAGAGCACGATATCGAATCGGCGGTCCACCTCGGCCGAGCGGACAGTCACCTGGTTGACGGCCAGGAACTCGTTCTCCCACGGTCGGTGACTGATCAACCGGATGGTCGGGGTCTGCTCCACGCCGTCTGAGTCGGTGTAGCTTATGCCCCGGTAGCCCTTGGTCAGGATCTGGTGCAGCCGGTAGTTCTCGGTGATCGCGTCCTGAGACGTCGGCTCAATGATCTCCGCCAGAGCCTGAGCCAGGTAGTCGCCCGGGACGTGCGGGTTCAGCTCACGCATCTTCGCGAAGGTGCGGCTGGGGAGCACGATGTCTGCCCACGAGGTACGGCCGCCTTCCGTACCCGGCGCGATCGCGGTGCCCGACAGCGGCTGCCACTCCTGCTCGGCCAGCGACTCCAACGCAATCGCCTCCCATTGGGCCTCACTGACCCCCGACTGCGCCTCCACTCAGACCACCTCCTCCACAACCTTCTCGGCATCCCGCACCCGAATCCGGCCCGACATGAGCAACGGCAACAGCTCATTGCGAACGCGCTCGAGTTTGTCGTTCTCATGAAACAAGGCATGCATGCAATTAGTCACCGAATGCTGAAACAAGCCTTCGGCGCGCTGGATTGACAGCTCGGGAAGAGGGATGCGAAGTGATCGGACATCTTGAAGGTTGACGTACGGCGCCATGTCGCTCTTGTGCATTACCGCGGTGAGCTGGTCAGTCAGATCGCGTGAACTGAACCACGCCGCCACATAGCCGGAGTCGACAGCACTTTTATCGAGGACTCGGAAGTAGCACATCTGCGGACTGTAGACGACCGCCTCCATGTAGGCTGGGACGATTGCCACTCTGCCGACTGACCCTTTCGTGGTCAGTACAATGTCACCAGCCCTGGAGGCCTTTGCGCCGATGCGCGCTCGGTACTCTTTCGACACAAAATCCGGCCCGTCAGGGAAGATGCGGCAACCACGCACGTCACCTGCCCGAAGGATTCGGATCCCGGAAGTCCCGTGCTCCGACCGCTTCGTGCGATACCCGTCGCTAAACTCAATCGCTCGACAGTCGGCTAGTTCACCGAGAGACACCCGCTTACTAACGCACAGGGTAGAGACCTTCACGAAGCGCGCATTGAGCAAGTTTTGAGCGATCCTTACGGCATGGTCATTGGCCGCGATTTTGTCGTCGATCGCCCCGAGAACCTCCGCAATTGCTCGCTGCTCTTCGATAGCCGGGCATTGGATCTCCAGCGATCCAATGTCTCGGAGATTTATGTAGGCTGCCATGTCGGTATTGTTCGCCCGGTAGGCGGCTTGCCGGCGAAAGTCCTCGGACTTGAACCAGTACGACAGGTAGCGGGCTGAGATAACACTCGGATCTAGAACCCTGAAATAGCAAAGTTGAGGACTGTAAACGACCTGCTCGGCCGAGTCGGGATATATCGCGACTCGGCCAACAGTTCCCTTCGTCGTCAACAAAACGTCACCCGGCTGGCTTAGCTTCGGGCCAATAGCGGACCGGAAACTCTTGCGTACATAGTCATCGCCGTCCTGGGCTACGGCGTTATCCAGCACATCGGCAACTCGGAGGATTCGATAACCCGGCTGGCCATGTTCCGAGCGCTTCGTGCGGTAGCCATCTCCGAATGCAAGTACGCCGAGATCACTAAGCTGTTTGATTGTTGCCGTCTTAGCCACTGACGCGCTCCATTTGCTGACGTACGACCTTTTCCAGCCGAGCCGTCTCGTCGAAGGCTGCTAGCAACTCCCGCGAAAGCCGCTCGACCTTCTCGTCCAGTGGCTCGCCGTCGTCTGCCGCTGCCGCCGTGCCGACGTACGGACTAGGCGTGAGGGTGTAGCCGGCCTCCTTGATCTCGGCCAACTTGATGGACTTGCAGAAGCCGGGGATGTCCTGGTAGGTCAGCTTCTTGCGAGCGGCGGAATCCGTCCCCCGCCAGGCGTGGTATGTGTCGGCAATCTTTGCGACATCGTCGTTCGACAGCGCCCGTTCTGCTCGGTCGACCATGTAGCCCAGCTCGCGGGCGTCGATGAATAGCACCTCGCCGGGTCGGTCCACGCGGCCGTTCTTGCCGGCCTTCTTATCCTTCGAGAAGAACCAGAGACAGACCGGGATGCCCGTGCTGCGGAAGAGCTGCGTCGGCAGCGCCACCATGCACGACACCAAGTCAGCCTCGACGATCCGGGCACGAATCTGGCCCTCGCCGTTCGAGTTTGACGACATGGATCCGTTCGCCATCACCACGCCAGCGCTGCCATCTGGCTTGAGCTTGGAGATGATGTGCTGGATCCAGGCGTAGTTGGCGTTGTTGGCCGGTGGCACTCCGTACACCCAGCGGGGGTCGTCCTCTCGCCTGGTCCAGTGCTTGATGTTGAACGGTGGGTTGGCCATCACGTAGTCCATCTGGATGTCCGCGTGCTGGTCGCGGGCGAAGGTATCGCCCCACCGCGCCCCGAGGCCGGAGTTGTCGATGCCGTGGATGGCGAGGTTCATCTTCGCCATCCGCCAGGTCTCCTCGATGCTTTCCTGCCCGTAGATGGCGACGTCCTTCGGGTCGCCATCGTGCTCGTAGATGAACTTCTCCGTCTGGACGAACATGCCGCCCGACCCGCAGCACGGGTCGTAGACGCGCCCCCGAGACGGCTCCAGCACCTCGACGATCACCTTGACCACGCTGGGTGGGGTGAAGAACTCGCCGCCACGCTTCCCCTCGGCGCGGGCGAAGTTGCCGAGGAAGTACTCGTACACCTCGCCCATGAGGTCCCGCGCGCGGTGCTCACCCTGCCGGCTGAACTTGGCGCTGTTGAACAGGTCGATGAGCTCACCGAGGCGGCGCTGGTCGATGTTGTCCTTGTTGTAGAGGCGGGGCAGGGTGCCGCCCAAGGCGGGGTTGGCGGCCATGACCGCGCTCATCGCCTCGTCGATGAGCTGACCGATCGTCTTGGCTGGCTCGTCGCCCACCGCTGGCTTGCCCTTGGCGTTCTCCGCCAGGTACGACCAGCGCGCAGCGGGTGGGACGACGAACACTCCGTACCCCTGGTACTCCTCCGGGTCGTCGATGAGTTCCTCGATCTGGCTGTCGTCCATGCCCTCGGCGGTCAGCTCGGCGCGGATCTGCTCGCGGCGCTCGTCGTAGGCGTCGGAGACATACTTGAGGAAGACCAGGCCGAGGATGACGTCCTTGTACTGGCTGGCAGACAGCGACCCGCGGAGCCGATCGGCAGCCTTCCACAGAGTGTCCTTCAACTCCTTCATGGTCGACGGTGCCGACGGTTCCTGCCTCTTGGGCGGTGGCATTCTATTGTCCTTCCTCGGTGTTGCTGCGGGAAACAACGCTGACCACGCCCGCGGCCACGCCGTCGATCAGAGCGGTGATCAGATCATGCAGGGCGTCCTGCCGCTGGCGTAGGGCTGCGTCGTAGGCGCTAGCCTCGACCAGCGCGCTCTCCAGCGCCGCTCCTGACTCGGGATCGAGAACTGGGATGCTCCACGTCCGCCACTCGCTGGTCGCAGACTGGTGGTTGATGATGGCGGCGAGGGTGTGCGGACCGATCCTTGCGGTCGGGCGTAACCGCAGGAGCCGCGATGGGGACGCCACCAGTGAGTTGCCGTGTTCGTCGACCCGTGCGCGCGGCCGAGAGCCTTCGATAAACACCACATCACCTGGTTCGGTGCGGTGGGCTCGCGGGTAGAAGCGCGCGGCGTCGAACGGATCCAGAGCGACACCGTCGGCTGAGCCGTCAGCGCTGAGAACCAGGATCGAGCCGTCCGGCACCGCGTGCTGGGGATCGATACGGCAACCACGCCGCATCAGCAGGACGCCAGCCTCATGTAGCTCGCCGAGGGACCGTTGCCGCAAGAGGATCGCGCCCGGAGCGGCGGTTAGCAGAACGTCCAGCGGTGGCAATGGCTCGGCGACGACCAGCGCCGCGGCTTGGGCTCGACTGAGGTGGTTGTCGGACGACGTGCTCAAGCGGGCTGCCCGCACGCCTGCCGGCACGATCGGCGAACCGGTCAGGATGACAGGCAGGTCCGTGACTCGGAGGTAGCGGAACGCGCGGCTGTTGTCGCCGGATAGCGCGGCCGAGACATCGGCGGCGAGGTCCTCCATCGATAGGTCCGCTGACGGATACGCGCTCAGGTCCCCGACCATCGGTCGGTTCGCTGTAAGGCCGCCCGCACAGATCCACAAGCCGAGCGCTTGGCGGTGCGCCCGCCGCCACATCCCGCGCGGCAGACGGACCGCAGCGACCAGGTGACCCAGCCGCAACATCTTGGCGCGAAACCGTTCGGCGTCTCCGCGCAGCCGCTCACACAGCGTTCCGGCCGGCCCGACCACCACTCCCACCTCGTTCGGGCCGAGATCGAGCAGCAGATCGTCGACCCGTTCCAGGGCCGCCTCACCCTCCAGGTCGAGCACGGTCAGTACGCGCAGCAGTGGTCCCTCGGCAGGATTCACGACCTCAAGCTCGTTGAGGAACGCACGGCGACGCAACGCCCGTTCGGCCGCACCATTACCGCTGATCAGCAGACGGTTTCCGGAGGCGATCGCCAGGGCAAGGCTCGACGGACCGTCGGCGAAGGCGATGGGGACGCCGTCCGGATCGAGGTGCAGGATCCCGGCCCGCACGATGGCGCCGACGAGCGCCATCGCCTCCACCGTTAGGTCCCGCCGGCCGAGCGCCCGGCCCGCAGGCCCGTCGTCGAGTCGGGCGAGCGCCTCCGGCAAACCGAAGGATGCCTCAACCAGATCGTCAACGAACCGCAACATCTCGTCGGTGGCCGCCAGCCGCCGTACCTCGGTCAGGAGGAACTCGTCCCGGGGGTCGCTGAGCTGCGCCAGCCTCTCCCGCTCGGCAGGAGTCAGGTCGGCGACGTCGCTGTCGCCGTCGGCGTGGAGGCAGAGCAGGGTCACGAGATCTTCCAGTGACGCGTCCGCCGGGATGCTCAGCGCCGGCGCGTCCAGGCGGTGCTCCGGGTTGTTGCCTCGGCCGGTACGCGTCAGCCAGTCGACGACCTCGTCTCTTGCGAACCGTTCCACGGGGCCGGCTGGTGTCACCGGGTCGGGGAAGGGAATGTGGCGGCCGCGGACCTGGGGTCGGCGCCGCCACATGCTGACCACGGAACGCTGTACGCCAGCGAGCTGAGCGACATCACGCAAGGTCAGCGTCGGCCCCGCCTCAGTCATTCACACCTCGCTCTACCCGTGAGTCCCCAAACCGTAACCCTCTCGCATTGTCTCGCAGCACCCACCACTCCGATAAACCCGCTTATCAGCGTTGGTGCTAGCGCTGATCTCAGCCGTCAGCAACTCTCGATACTGCGCTCCGTGGCCGAAGGGTTGCGCATCCAGTCGAGTCGGATTTGGTGCAGATGCCTTGGCCCACGTCCTCCTCAGACAGAAGGTGCATGCATGATCGATTCGCCCGCCACACCGTCGTGGCTGCCCGACCCGCAGATTGTGGTTGCGCAGCTCGCCAGCGGGATCCTCGAGTACGCCCAGCGAACCGCATCGGGGGACGCGTTCAAGCTGCCGTACCCGGCGAACCTGCAGCTCGCGCTGGACCGGCTGACCTTGCTCGCCTGGCATCAGGGCGCGCCCGCGCCGGCCAGCGTGGTGGAACTACTCCAGCTTGCGCAGGAGCCGTTCGGCGACTGGAAGATCGACCTCGCCGACGCTGACGTCGACCCAGACGAGTCGCTGCTGATCTATGGACGTCCGACGGCTGCCTGCGAAGAGTTGGGCAGCCTCCGTGGGGACGTCGAAGGCGAGATCCGCGAGAACACGCTCATGCGGGCGGTGATGGACAAGGCCCGGGCCGCCAACGCACCGCAGTCTTACGTCGTGTTCCGTGAGCTCCTGATTCGGCAGCCGGCGCTCGCGGCGATGGAACTCGATGCTCGGCTGGCGGATCCTGACCTGGCGCTGCTGGCGAACGAGGTGCGGCAGGCGTACCTAGAGGCGCCGCCGGAAGCGATGGCGGACGGAGTTATCCGGACCTGTGGCGGATGCGGCGGTCTTCGGCTGCCACTGGATGACGACCGGACCTGGGTCTGCGAGGACGAGTCCTGCCCGGCACCCGGAACGGCCGGGGCGGAGCACCCGGCCAGCGAGGGTGTGTGGTGGTTGCGGCGTGAGCTGCGCACTTTCATCACCGCACCGGGTCGTGCGGAGCTGCGCATCGCCGACGCGATCGGGAAGCTCGGCGTGCCGGTCGCGTTGTGGCCGGACTTCGACGCCTGCGACATATCGGTCTTCGAGGAGCGACCTTGGGTCGCCGACATCAAGGCCTGGCGCAACCCGGTACGGCTGGCCCGGCGCCTGCGGGAGCGGTTGTTCACCGTGTCGCCGGAGGCGGAGAGGGCCTACGTCGTCATCGGCCGGGAGCAGATAAAGGCGCACCCGCGGTACGTGGCGCGGCTGCGGAAGGCGTGCCCCCGGGTACGGCCGGGACAGCGGATCGTGGCGGTCTCTGAGGCGGAGTTCCTCAGTGACGTGAGCCGACGGGTTGAGGCGGGGGTATGAGACAGACCAAGGCAGTACGAGACCGCTTCACCCGCGCCCTCAACGGCCACTACACCCCTACGGGAGACCAGCCTCCGCCATCGCGGCTCATGGATACCGAGCTTTGCCTATACCTACTGGAAACAGTCGCCCCCGACCAAGCCGCCAGCGGCGTGCCCGCGTTACTCGACGGCTACCGGGCGCTGTGGGACGCGGTGCCGAACCCGCCGGCCGACGCGGCGGTCCGACTCGCCAACGCGCGGTCACTGCTGTGGCGCAGCCAGCGCCCCTACGGTTGGGACGAAGCGCTGCGAGCCTACTTGTCGGTCCCCGAGGAGGTGCGGGGCTACTGCCTGGACCCGCTCGGCCGACCGGTACGCCGGCAGTGCAGTGTGGTGGCCGATCGATGGGGCTGGTTCGAGCAGTTGCTGACTGAACCCCTGCCCTTCGCCACCACTGCGGTGCGGCTCGCTACACCCGGCCGGTACCGGATGAGCTCCACCGCTCGTGGTCTCGGCGTGACCGTTCCCGAAGACCTTCCAGCTCCGGCAGCTCCTGATCTGCATGACTTGGCGGTGCGGGTGCGGGCACCGATCGAGGTCGCCTGGCAGGAGCTGCTGGAAACCGCCAGCGGCATGGACGCTGCCGACCTGCGGGCCGCGCGTACCCCTCATCGGTGGGAAGAGCGCCTGCGGGACGTCACGCTGCAGGTCAGGCTGGTCGACGACACCTTTAGCGACGCCACGGTCCTTCGCATCGACCGGATCCTGCACCTGGTTGGTCTGGTCAGCGTCGGCAAGAGCACCCTCGTCATGATTCTGGCGGTCTGGGCGGCACAGCATGACCTTCGGGTGACGATCGTGGTCGGCGACAACTCTGCAGCGCTGCGAACAGCGCACGAATTGTCCTGGTACGGCAGCGTGCTCGCCGCACCGATCATGGGGCAGAACCGCACCCGGCACGCGGAGCGACTGCATCGGCTCCAGCCGCCGGCGCCTGGCCGGCTGCTGCCCGCCGAACCGTACGGATTCGAACTGGTCAGCACGGCATGCCCGCTCGATGCGGTCCGGAGCGCCGCCACCCCGCTCGAGGTGCGCGAGGCACCCTGTCAGCACCTAATCGAGACCGACCCGGATGCCCCGGTGGATGGCTGGCGGGAGCGGCCCCGGCGCACCTGCCCAATGTGGTACCGCTGCCAGCGGCATGAGTCTGCGCGCCAGTTGACCACGGCGAACGTGTGGATCGCGACTCCGTGGAGTCTGGTGCACACCCCCGTACCGGGCCCGCTGAGCAAGGAGCAGATGCGGTACCTGGAGGCGGCTTGGCGGCGAAGCGACCTGATCCTCGTCGACGAGGCCGACCAGGTACAGGCGAACCTTGACGAGATGTTTGCCAGCGCCCAGGTGCTGCTTGGCCCCAGCCAGGAAGCGTGGATCGACGAGATCGGGGCACGGGTGCAGGAGAAGCTACGGGCGACGGGCCGCGCTCCCGTCAGCTCGCGGCAGATCCGCCGGTTCACCATGGCGCTGAACCACGCCCGCACCGCCGCCGACGTCATCTACCAGTTGCTACAGCGGGACCGGGTCCGGGCCGGCAAGCCGGTACTGAACTGGCTCGACCCTGATTACTTCACCGCATGGGCGCTCTTCGACAGCCTTGCTCAGGACTGGGCCGGTTACACCGGCGCGAGTGGCCGCAGGCCCGCCCCCGGCTGGGACGACGATGAGCTCTACAAGTTGCTACGCGAGCAGTTCAATGCGTTCATCGACGACCCGACCAGCGCGTTCGGGGAGGTGGCCCAGGGGCTGTCCACCCTGGCGGAGGCACAGCTGTCTGACACCGAGGAGGAGGTGCGGGAGGACAGCGTCCGGCAGTGGCTGACCGGGCTGAGCGACCGGGAGCTGGTCGAGGGTAGGAAGATCGCGCCCGCGGAGCTCGACCGCAACGTATGGCGTCTGGAACTGGCGATCGCCGTGGCGGTGATGGCGCACCGGCTCAACGTGATGCTCGCCATCTGGCCGGAGGTCGCGGCCGAGCTGGACATGTTCGACACGCTGCCGGCTGAGGTTCGCCGACCGCCCAGCGACCTCGCCGTCGCGGTGCCCGAATCCCCGATGGGCAACGTGCTGGGATTCCAGTACGTCGAGAACGAGACCGACCGCCGTGATGGTCGGTTGGGCGAGTTCCGCTTCTTCCGCTACACGGGGGTGGGGCGGGCCCTGCTGGTCGGGCTGCCAGACCTGTTCCCCGCCGACGGGCCGGGTCCGAACGTGCTCCTGTTGTCCGGGACCAGCTGGGCGGGCACCTCGCCTCGCTACCACATCGACGTGCCGGTCAAGGCGATTCTGCGCCCGTCACCGCAGAAGCTCGCCACCATCTCAGAGACGACCTTTGCGCTGGACTTCCAGCACGATGGCGAACGAAGTACGCCTATATGGGTGTCCGGCCGTTACGGGGCAGAGCGCGCCAGCGCTCTACGGCAGATGGTCGCGGCCCTGACCCGGCCGGGCGCCGGTCCGGGCCGACCGAACCGCCTGGAGCGGGAGCGAGTCACTTTGCCGCCCGGGCGGCAGAAGATCATGCTGCTGGTCGGCAGCTACGCCGAGGCCCGGACTGTCACCGACGAACTGCTTCGGCGAAAGTCCTCCTGGCAGGGGCAGGTGCGCTGCCTCATTGGCGACGACGAGCTGGAGACCGGCTGGGACGACTCCCACCTGCTCCGCCGCAGCGATGTCGCGGACTTCGGCACGGACGATGCGTGGCTACTGGTCGCACCAATCCTGGCCGTCGAGCGGGGGCACAACATCCTCAACACCGAGGGAGTCGCCGCCATCGGCGCCGCGTTCTTCCTGGTACGTCCCCACCCGCGGCCGAAAGATCTCAGCTACGTCACCCAGAGGATCAACCAGTACGCCCTCGAACAATTACGCCCGCATCCGTTCGGCGACGACTGCCCGACGCACGAACGGCTCGTCAATGCCGGCAACCAGCGACGTCGGGCCGCGCAGCGCCAGTGGCGCCGACTGCTGCACGCCTTGGTGGCCTACAGCCAGCTTGGCACGGACGAACGCGGACGCGTGGCCTGGACTCAGCTCGTGACCATCTGGCAGGTCGTCGGCCGGCTTCTGCGCGGCGGGCAAGCCGCGAAGGTCTACTTCTGCGACGCCGCCTTCGCACCGGTCACCGCCCGCAGGAGCGACACCGACACCGACCTCGACGATGCCAGCACCAGCCTGCTGCACGGCATGCGCGAGGTGCTCACCCCGTACTTCGAACCCACCGGCGCCAACACCGATCGGTACCTAGTCCAGGCGCTCTACCAGCCCCTGTACCGCGCACTCACCAACATGGGAGACCGCTGAATGGCACCCCGCTACGACAACCTCGCTGTCACCGTCTTGCGCCTCGATCCCGCAGCCCCGATCGAGCGCACTTACCACCTCATGCGGTTCCCTGGCCGCTGGAAGGAGCCGCTGCGCCGGCTCGCACAGGCGCAGCGCGGCGGCGATGTCGCCAGCATCCCGATCGCATCGCTCAACGACGCGATCACCGCCCTCGTCCCCGACTGCGTCGTCACGCTTCCGTCCGCCGGACGTGGCGACGACGACCAGGACTGGCTGCTCGCATACCGCGAGGTGAACCCGGCAGCCATCTTCAACCTGGTCGCAGCGTGGGTACGCGCGCAGAAGGGCACTCCAGAGCAGATCTCCCTGACCCTGTCCCAGCTGCACGCCAGCCCTCTCATCTGGTCGCCGGTTCACCTCAACCTGACTGCGCCGGAAGAACGGCAGCGAGCCATGCGCCTGCTCCCGATGGAGATCGCGGCGACGTTGTCCCGCCCGGACGCGACTGGCCCGCATAACGAGTTGCGTTTCCTGCGCTGCCCGAGCGCCAACGGCGCCGAGGTCATGTCCTGGCCTCCGGAGCGGATCGAAGACCAGACCCCGTTCTCGGTCAAGATCGGCATTACCGCACAGACCCTGCCCACCAGTAGTGAGCTACTGGTCTATCTGTCGTACGGCGTGCGGCGCTGGATGCCCGTGCGGGGCAAGCTCGCCTTCGACCACGGCCACTCGGTGTACCTGGCGCCGACCGTGCCGTACCTGGCCGGCCTGGAAAACTCCCGTCACTTCGGCACGGCGCGGATCAAGCAGGTCAAGGTGACGGAGAGGGACGGCACCAGCAGCTACGGGCCGCGCTGGAATGACGCCCTCGCGAGGGTACTTAAGGAGGTCGGCTGCCTCGACCGCCTGCCCGACCCACAGCAGCTCGTCGACAAGCCACTCGACTACCTGCAGCGCCACGGCGACGCAGCTGCGCTGGTCTACAGCACCGGCATGCTCTCGGCCGAGAAGGTCAGCGCCGGGCTGTCGGTCGCCGATCGCCAGCCGCTGATGGACTGGGTCACCGGCGAGCTCAGCCCGCGCCTTCGTCCGGCCGCGCCTCTGCCCCGCGAAAAGTGCACCGTGTACAAAGGGCTCGCTGGCATTAACGACAGCCATGTGTCGGCGACCAATCTCGGTGAGATCGTCGGGCCGCGCCTGGACATCGAGCTGCTCACCGATACCGAGGCCGCCACGCAGTACGCCCTGGACCGGCTCGCCGTCCGTCTCGGTGTCCCGATGCCCTGTGCCGACCAGCTTGACGAGGCCGGGGTTCACACCGACCTTGGTGCGGTAACCGTCGGGATTCGGCGGCTGGCGGCACCAACGATCCGCGCCGACCTTGACCGGGTCGGACGACGGCCCCAGGCCGCGGTGGAGGCCCGCATCGAGCACATCGCCGACGCGCTCGGCCATGCGGCCCACCCGACAATCGCCCTGGTCGAGATCGCCCACCCCGACGCCTATCAGGGCCAGCGACGGGGCGACGATCCCAAGTTCGCCATCCGGCATGGCCTGCTGCGGACGGGACGGCTCAGCCAGTTCGTCACCCCGGTTGCCGAGCCGAAGCGTCCTCCTCGTGCACGCGAAGGCAGGGAGCCCTCCGATCCGAACCGAGAGCGGTTCGCTGCGGCCGTCGATGATTTGTTCCGGCAGCTCGGCGTACGCCCCGAGCCGCTGCCTGAACCGGCGCGAGACACGCTTCTCCGGCAGCCTGCCCTCCTGGCCATCTGGATGATTCGCCAGAACAAGGGACGCGTCTGGGGGCTCGCGCGGCAGGTACCCGTCGCCGTGCTCGTCGACCCCACCGGTCAGCATGTACAGGTCCACGCCCCCAAGGTGCCCTGGCAGCCTCTGCACACCGGGCTCGTGGAAATCGGCAAGCAGTACGTCAACGTGGACCTCAAGTGCGGCCCCGAGGACGTGGTCCGGTTCGCCAAGGATGTCATCGATGAGGCCAGCAACGCCTTCCCGAACACCCTGCTGCTCACCCACGCACAGAACTTGCGCGGCGTCTGGAACACCCTTACCAACGGCCGCATCCAGCTCGACAGCCTCGGCTTCGGTGCCGGTGAGCCCCAGCCGATCAGCAAGCTGTCCGGCCTGCGCCATGTACGCGTTCGCACCGCTGAAGGCGGAGAGACGCCGGAGTGCTACGGCGTGAGCGATGACGACACGGGCCAGCCCAAGGGCTTGTGGCGCTTCCTGGTCCCTCGGGTGTACGGCAGCACGACGGGCAAGCCCAGTACCCACTCCGGGGCGTTGAAGGGCGTGTCGAAGCTGATCCCCGGCGAGCACAACGGCAAGCTCACTGCCCCGAAGCCGAAGGCCCAGGTGTGGAACCCGCAGTTCATCGAGCTGCTTGTCGCGGGAATTCAGGATGGCGACCAGCCCGAGCACTGGGCAGCGCTGGCGCACGAGCTGCGGGATGCAGCACCGTACGTACGGGGCACCACCGTCCTGCCGTGGCCGCTTCACCTCGCGGAGCAGATCGAGGAATACCTCCTGCCAACCAAGATCGCGGAGCTCGATGCTCGGGAGGTCCCCGCAGAGGAGTAGGTGTTCTTCGGAGTCGGTGAAGACGGCCAGCCCCATTTCGCGCCGTCGCATAACACGGCACCTCTGACAGCCCATCGATAACCCCCGAATGGCTGCTCAGGGAATGAGCCAAGCGAATCATACTGCCAGCCAGCGCAGCCCAGACCGGCACCCACCTGCAAAACCGTAGGAGGCGCATAGAGATGCCCACCATCAAGTCCTTCGCCATCGGCAACGGCGATATGTACTACATCCGCCACGGCAGCGACAACTTCACCATCATCGACTGCTCACTGCCGCCAGAGCGGGCCGGCAGCATCTTGACGGAGATTGCGACACAGTCAAAAGATAAGGGGTGTCTCCGTTTCATCTCGACCCATCCCGACCAAGACCACATCGGCGGCCTGGCCGAACTCGATGACCACATCGGTATCAGGAACTTCTACTGCGTCAAGAACGAAGCGACCAAGGACGACCCGACCGACGACTTCAAACACTACTGCAGTCTGCGGGACGACCCCAAGAAAGCCTTCTATCTCTACAAGGGCTGTACGCGCCGTTGGATGAATCAGAGCAACGAGGAGCGCGGCTCGGCCGGGCTCAACGTGCTGTGGCCAACCACTTCGGACCCCGATTTCCAGAGCGCCTTGGCTGATGCTGCCGCCGGCATGTCGCCAAACAATATCTCCTGCATCTTGCAGTACTCAGTTGACGACGGCCCCCGGATGTTGTGGATGGGCGACCTCGAGACTGACTTCATGGAAAAGATCGAGAGCAAGGTGGCCATTCCCAAGGTGGACATCCTGTTCGCCCCACATCACGGCCGCACGTCAGGCAAGGTGCCGAGGGGGTGGCTGGAAGAAATGGATCCAGGGCTAGTGGTAGTCGGCGAGGCACCGTCAGAATACTTGGACTATTACAACGGCTACAACACCATCACCCAGAACTCCTGCGGCGATATCCTGTTCGAAACAGATACCAGCAAAGTGCACATCTATGTCAGCGATAACGCCTACAGCGTCAACTTCCTCCATGACGAGGGCCACGACCACAGCCATGGGCTGTACTACATTGGCACTCTTGAGTGCCACACGCGCTGACACCATCGGAGGTCGACGCCATGGGTCTGCTGCAGCAGATTACCGATCGATACAATCGGAACGCGCGGCTCTTGCCCGCCGCACTGATGGTCCTGCCGGTTTTCGTCCTCGCTCTGACGGCCATACCCGCCGCTGTGACGGTATGGACGAAAGTAGCTGGGCTTGCCGCGTTCTGCCTGCCGTTCGCTGCCTCGCAGGTCGTCCGTGATCGAGGACTTCGAGTCGAGCCGCAGCTGTTCCGCGCCTGGGGTGCCCGGCCATCAGAGAACATGCTGCGATGGCGGGCGTCTTCGACGAAGTCGGCCGTGGCTCGCCGGCATCAGCTGGTGGCCGCGCATCTCGGTATCGCGCTGCCTGACGAGACGACCGAAGCCGCTGATC
This sequence comes from Micromonospora sp. BS32, assembly GCF_059089345.1. Lineage (NCBI taxonomy): Bacteria > Bacillati > Actinomycetota > Actinomycetes > Micromonosporales > Micromonosporaceae > Micromonospora > Micromonospora sp. BS32. The sequence goes on along the minus strand of NZ_JBSSHR010000011.1, from coordinate 148,067 downwards.
CAGCAGACGCCGACGAGCTCTATGCCACCGCTACGGCCGCGTTACGAGAAAGGACCCGGGACAGGTCGCGCTTCCCCTTGGTGTTCGAGGAAAACATCGCATACGGATTCCGTCGCAACGCTTACGCCTGTCGCATGCCAGCCATTTTGATTTGCCTGCTGGCAGCCCTGGTAATGATGGCGCTCGCCTGGATATCACTGGTACCGCTAGGTTGGAAGCAGCAGACAGGCCTGATCAGCTTCGACGTTCTAGCGGCTGTTGGGTGGTGGCGATTGTGCACCCAGGCCGCAGTCCGGCGCGCAGCAGAGAAGTATGCGGGTCAGTTGTTCCTGTCGCTGGAAACACTAGGCACGGAGCCGCAGCAGACTCAGCCCGACCCCACCTGATCGCCTAGCTGCATCCACCTTCGGGATTGCAAGTTCACATGTCGCCGCCCAAGTATGAGCAGATTCGTCATTCGGATGTTCGTGGCCATTCACCTTCGCGTGGCCATGCTGTTTATGGATGCGTGTGGAACTGGGTCGGTAGCCATTGATGGATATTCGCATGGCCATCGAAAGTCGGAGCCGCGTAGCAAAGTACATCCGCCTTAGGAAGAACTGCTCCGCTTGCGGCCTGGGGCCGTGCAAGGGCAGCCGGTCGACCGCGCGGCCGACACCAGAGCAACCTCTAAGAGCGTGTTTGAGAGGGACTTGATCAGGTCCAGATGAAGGTGCGCTTCGCCTGCCGTCGGGCTGGTCGGCCGCGGGTGATGCGGCGGGTCATGCCGGCGATGGCGGCCCACCTGACGATGCCTTCGGAGATTTCAGGGTGGCGTTCGTAGTCGCGGGCCAGCCGGCGGCAGGCGGTGAGCCATGCCAGGGTCCGCTCCACGACCCACCTGCGCGGATGTACGGCGAAGCCCCGCTGTTCAGCGGGCTTCCGCACGATCTCCAGCGTGATCTTCAAGGTGTCACGGGTCCAGTCGACGAGACGGCCCGCGAAGCCCTGGTCGGCGAAGACGTGCCGGATCGGGGTGGCCAGATAAGCGCCGAGCAGGGCGCTCTTCGCGCCGTCGCGGTCCTGCCACGACGCGGCCATCACCGCCACGGTGACCAACAGCCCGGTGGTATCGGTAATGATGAACCGCTTCCTGCCGTTGACCTTCTTACCCGCGTCGTAGCCACGCGTCTGCCGCCCAACGGTGTCGGCGCCCTTCACCGACTGCGAGTCGATGATCCCCGCCGACGGCTCCGGATTCCGCCCGTCCTGCACCCGCGCCTTGACCCGCAGCGTGGCCAGCAGGTTCTCGGTCACACCGGCGTCTTCCCAGCGCACGAAGTACCAGTACACCGTCTGCCACGGCGGCAGATCCGCCGGCAGATACCGCCACGGACACCCCGAGCGGACCACATACAAGATCGCGTTGACGATCTCCCGACGAGGATGCTTCTCCCGCCGCCCATCCGTGCTGGGCTCCGGCAACAACCCTTCGATCAACGCCCACTGGGCATCGGTCAGGTCCGACGGGTAACCACGACGAGGCGACGACACCCGGACACCCTCCCGCCTCCGGCGGCCATCGTCACGCCGCCGCACCGTCCACATCCGACCTTCTCAAACACGCACTCAGGCCGTCACACGGGAAACTCGTCACCGCCGACAACATCGCCGTTATCTTCCCGTCACCCTGACCCAACGGCCGGTGGCGGCCCCAGCGAGGTCAACCGGCCGCAGGATCAACGAGGACGACGCCGACCGGGCGTGCGCTGGCACATCCGTTCGTACGGATCGCGCCCCGCCGTACGGTTACGCCGTGAGCCTCGGTTGCGAGGCGCTACAGACCTTGAAAGCTTAGCTTTGTCCACTGCGGATCGAGTTCTTCGATCCTGCGGCTCTTGGGCGGGTGCTGATCCCTCGACGGGCGCGGCGCATCGTCGAGGCGATGTCAGCGCAACGCCATTGCAGTGGGGTCTACCTGGAGAACGGGTTCGCGCCTGGCCGATGATTGTCACGCTACTGGGGACTATCTCGCTAACGGTGCTTCCGGCGATCTTTCGATAGGTCTCAGCGGAGAAGCGGTCGCCGGAGGTGATGGCGAACCCGTCCAACGCCGTTTAACCCTTGCCCCGGGCTTGGCGCCGCCACGTGGCGATCTGCCGGCCGCCGAGTCTGGACAAAAGGTAACACCACTGCGGCCAGCGTCCAGCCCAGCGGGAGGAACCAGGCGCACGCAGCGCCGATCGCCGGCCTGCCCAATGCGGTCAGTCCGAGCAGCGGGGCGGGCGCCGCGCGGCGCAGGGTTCAGAAGAGGGCCGGCTGGGGTGCTGTGGCGGTGGGCTGCTTTTCGGCGTTAAGGGGGAGAGCGGCTTCGGCGAGCAGTTCTCCGAGCGTGGGCGCGGTGGGCCAGCGGCGGGTGACGAGCTCAGGCAGCAGTAGCGCCGTCGCGGTGGTGTCCCACAGCGCGCGGTGTGGCTGCGAGTCGGGTGCGGCCTCGTTGACCCGGCCGGTGAGCCCCAGCTCGTGGATGAGCGCGGTCAGGGCGCGGGAGCGGCCGGTTGTGAGTGCCTTCGCGAGGCGCAGGGTGTCGATGAGGCCGGCCGGCCGGAGCGCCGGGAGCTGGCGGTGCAGGAGCCGCCAGTCGACGGAGACGTTGTGGCCGACGAGGTAGCGGCCGTTGATCCGGTCGGCGAGGTGCAGCTCGATGTCGGCGAGGTCGGGGGCGCAGCGCAGCGTGGCGTCGGTGAGCCCGGGTGAGAGCCACGAGCGGCGGCCGATGGGCCTGCCGGGGTTGATCAGGGTGGTGTAGCTGGTGGGCATGTCCGGCAGCCCGGCGACGAGCGGAACGAGCGCGATCTCGAGGATCGCTTCGTCGTCTCGGTCCTGGGCACCGGTGCCCTCCAGGTCGATGACGACCAGGCTGGCGGTGGTCCAGGGGTCGCTCGGGCTGCCGCTCATGCCTTCTCCCCCGTGCTGGGCTAGTCGTCGTCTCCATACTTCACGGCTTCGACGAGTTCCGCCCGGACCGCGGCGAACCTTTCCACCTGGCGCGGATCGACCTCGTGGCCGAGGAGCTGGCGGCCGTGCGCGCCGGGGAAATGCGGCTGGTTCGCCTCCCAGATCTGGTGGCGCAGGTGGTGCTGGACGGCGTACCGCTTCTGCTCGCCGAGGCCGTGGGTCCACACGTGGCCGGGTTCGACGAGGATGGGGCTGTCGTACCCGAGCGTGTCGAGTACGTCCTTGACCTCCTGCTCGGTGGGGTCGCGGTAGTCGTCGATGCAGAGCTGCTTCTGTTTGGCGGGGCAGATGTTGCACAGCTCGTTCACGCCCCAGTGGCCGTTGTAGTCAGCCACGCCGTGGGCGTAGGAGACGCCGCAGCTGGTCTTGCGGAACAGGGGCGTCTTGATCCCGGATGCCTTCCACGCGCCGACGATCAGCTCGTCGATCTCGCGCGGGAGGGTCTTGCGGCGGGCGAAGTCGTCGCCGTACGGCACGTCTACGCCGAGCTGGCGTAGGTAGGCGGCGTTCTCCGGCTTGTGGTAGTAGCCGGTGAACACGGCGGCGTCGACGTCGCCGGCGACCTCCAAGACGTGGTCGATGGTTTCGGGGGTGGTGTTCCAGCCGGGGACGATGGGCCGCCAGTACAGCACCACGCCGGTGCGCTTCTTGTGGGCGACCGCGGTGTAGATCGAGTTGATCGTGATGGCGCTCTTCGTGATCGGCTCGACCCGGTCGTCCTGGATGCCGGAGTAGGTGAAGAGCAGGGTCACCTTCAGGTGGCGCAGCGACTCCAGGTTCTCCATGTCTTGGCCGGTGACCTTGAACCTGGTGATGATGAGGATCTGGTTGGTGTACCCGCGCTCGTCGAGGGCGCGTAGAACCTGGAACAGGTGGGGCTTCACGCCGGGCAGGAACGGGTCGGTGGCCTTGTTGAACAGCTGGATCGGGGTGACGTGCGGCCGGAAGGCCTCGTGCCCGATCAGCAGCTCGATGGCCTCCTGCGTGGGCACCAGCAGGGTCGGAGTCTTGTGGTCGAAGTTGCCCCAGAAGTGGCGGACGCAGTACCCGCAGTCGAGCGGGCAGCCGACGATGTGGTTGAGCGACAGCCCGGACTTGCGGTAGCCGACGATCAGGTGCATGTAGGGGTCGAGGCGGGCCTGCTCAGCGGCGGGCATGAGGTTCAGCTGGCGGGGGCCAGAGCTGATTTGGACGGGGACCTGGGTCATCGGGCGTCTCCTCGGGCGGCGGGTGGGCGCAGCAGGTGCGTGCGCTGGGGTCCGTACCAGATGCCGAAGTCCCGTTCGACCACGCCGCTGTGGTCGGAGGTGTGGATGAGGTTGTCGACCAGGCGGCCTTCGGCCACCGCCTTGTCGAGGGTGTCCTTGGCGTAGCGGCCCCGGACGGTGGTGCTGGGGGCGCTGGCCGGGTCGGTCACGCCGACGACGGCGCGTACCCGCTCGGCGGCGTTCTCGCCGTAGCCGAGGGCGACGACGACCCGGTTGCCGATGAAGATGCGCCGCAGCTCTGCCGGCACGTCGCGGCCGAGCTGCTCGGACAGGGGCAGCATGTCGTCGTAGTGGGCGAACACCTGGTCTTCGGTGGGGATCACCGTGTGGGAGTCGACGATGGTCACGAGACCTCGCATCCACTGCAGGACCTCGCTGACGAGGCCGCGGCGGACGCAGTCCGGCTTGAGCAGGATGACGGTCCAGCGGAACCAGTCGACGGCGGCGGTGTCGTCGGTCATGCCCGGCTCCCTGGGAAGGCGGGCACCCGCTCGGGCCACCGGTTGGCCACCAGCCACCAATGCCCGGGGTGCAGCTCGGCGAGGATGTCCCGGCCGACGGGCTTGCCGGGGTTGTGCACGATCTGCCGGTAGCACTCGAACAGCGCCAGTACCCGCCGCCAGTACGGGTCGACGCGCACGGTGGTCAGCCGGCCGGGGGGGAGCTGGTCGCGGTCGTCGCGCAGCACCTGCTCCCATGCGGCGACCTCCCGGATGGTCTCCCATCTCGTGGCGGGCATCTGGTCGACCGGGAAGCGGCGGTTCGGCAGCGGTCCGGTCGCCTCGGCCAGCATGGCGTCGACCTTGTCCACGTCCAGCTTGTTGATGTGCATCGAGCCGACGTGGTGGGCGTACGTGCCGACGCCGACGCCGAGGCGGCGGGCGGTGAACTCCTGGATGAAGGTGAACGCGAACGTGTCGCCCAGCAGGCCGATGACGGCGTCGTTGCCGCGCATGTAGGCCGACATGTGCAGCTGTCCGTTGCGCAGGAGGAATTGCAGGCCGAGGGTGCAGGCCACGTCCGGGTTGACGGGGTCGACCAGCTCATCGGGGCGCATGATCACCATGGCGGCGCGCTTGGTGTCGGGGTCGTCGGCGAGTAGCCGCTCCACCCGCTGGAACTGGCTGTGCGCGTCGGGCTGGCCGGGCCGGAACAGGCGGGGCCCGTAGGCGGTGCCGGTGAGCCGGGCGCCGTCAGCGGACAGATTCCGCAGCTGCGGCGCGTAGTACGAGATCATCTCGACGTCGTCGCGGCCGGTCAGGTACCACAGGGCCTCGGCGTGATTGAACACGACGTTGGCCTTGCGGGCGGCGAGGTAGACGATCCGGTCGACGGGGTCGGTGATGGTGAAGCTGGTATTGATGATCTCCAGGGCGTCCTTACCTCGCCCGCAGGTGTCGAAACGGTGCCTGGTGGCGATCTCCCGTAGCACGGCCAGGTACGCCGGCTGGAAGCTGCCGAACTCGGGTCCGAGGACCATGGGCGTCTCCCTCACTCGGGGTGGACATCAGGTCGGTCATGACCTGCTGGAAGACGGCTGCCTGGCGGGACAGCCGCATCTGGTCGAGGTAGCGCAGGCACTGGTAGATCAGCCCGGCGTGGGTGATGGTCCCGGCAATGCACTGGAGGTACTCGACCCGCTCGACGACATCTGTGCCGTCGACGACGATGAGCTCGTCGGGGACGAAGCGGTGCCCGTCGACCACGTCGGCGGGCATGAGCGGCACGCAGCCGGCGAGGACCGCCTCGAACAGCCGCTGCGTGATGTGGCCTACGGCGGCGTACCGGTCGGGCAGCAGCATCACGGTGGCCAGGGCGCCGCGGTGGAGCCGGTCGACCTCGGTGAACGCGCACCGGCCGGTGAAGTTGACGTGCGGCCACGCCTGGGTGCGAGTCCACTTCCCCGCGACACGATGGCCGACTTGCGCGGCCGGGCCGGCGAAGTACCGGTCGAAGTGCTCGTCGCGGTCGTACTGGTTCCCGACGTACACCAGCGACGTGGGCCGGTGAAGCTGCGCCAGCTCGTAGGCGTCGGCCGCGTCGAGCCGGGAGTCGGGCACCGGGCAGAAAGTGGTGGTCGCGCCCGGTGTGGGTCGGGTGGCGAACTCGCACACCCGCACGTTGGGCAACGCGCGCAGCGGATCGTCGGCGGGCAGCCGTCGGTCCAGGTCCCAGATGATGGTGGGTACGCCGGCCAGGGTGTAGTGCTCGATCAGCTCGGTCTGTCGGTGCAGGTCGCAGTGGTGACCGGGGCTACCGCAGGCCGTGGTGTTGCGGCCGGGCAGCGGCCACCGCCACTCAAACATCACGACGTCGAGGTCGGGCAGGCCGCTGTTGAAGTCGTATGCGTCGCGCAGGTCGAGTCCGGCCTCGTCGAGGTCCCGGTTGGCCTGAAGCAGCGTCACGAGGTGGCCCGCGGTCTCCAGCGCGTCTATCAGAGGAGCCCGGTACGAGCGCGAGCCGTCGGGGGTGTCGACGACGCCGGGACCGAGGAACCCCCAGCAGCTGTAGCCAATCTCCAGTCGCCTCACCGAGGGTCTCCCATCAGGATTGGCGCCGGCGGCCGGGATCGCCGTTGCAGCACGTCTCGGGCGATGCGCAGTGGGAGGCAGTTGGCCACGCCGCAGCGTGGGCACTGACCGCGGGCGTTCGGCCAGTGATAGGTGGCCACGAGGCGAGCCAGCAGGACCACCCGCGCAGTCGACTGCTGCAGTGACAGGCCAGCGCCGGGGTCATGACACCGGCTGTCGGGCGGCGGCGTCTGCGACGACCTGGGCGAGGTAGCTCTCGGCCCATTCGTTCTCCTCGCAGGTCCCGGGTGAGGTGCAGGAGATGCACACCCTGGCGTGCGGGCGGCCGTCGGGCGTCCGGTGCAGGAGGGCGATCGAGTTAGCCGTGGCCGTGGCGGCGGCGGTGATGACGTGGACGAGGACGCCGCTCATCCGGACCGCCCCGGCACCCGGTAGAGGGTGCGCTGCCCAAGGGTCATCAGCGGCCCGACCCTCGGGTAGAAGTGGGTCGGCTCCACCAATGGCCCCACCTGCTTCGGCAAGAACCCTGAGGCAGGCTCAGGGAGCCGGGATCGCTCGGCCATCGCGCTACGCGAGACATACACCGTCATGCCGGCACCTCCATCAGAGACGGTGAGCGGCGGGCTCGCCGGGGGAAGGGCGAGCCCACCGCCGCACCACAGCGGCCGGGAGCAGACCGCCAATCACCCACCCACGCAGCCCTCCTGGCGGTATGCAGGCGGGGCATCATTCGCACGCGTAAGGGAGCGGGCTGGGACGGCACCGGGCGAAGCGCCAAGGCCAGCTCTTGACTCCCGGCGCTTCCGTTATTCATCCCGAGCTCCCTGGCGTGAGGCTGCGATTGCGCGCCGGCCGCGTACTCGCCGAGAGTGGCGCACCAGCCCAGTCAGGTTCGCTCGGTGAGCGCAGCATTGGGGATGTCCTCGCGGTGCACTCACGGTGCACCTGCCAGCACGCCAAGTGCCGATACGATCGTCCGGACGACTGTCCGCATCGAGAGGACGTGCGATGGCCGCGGTGACGACCTGGACCGGCCGGGAGGCAAACGCGCTGCGTCAGGCGTTGCGGATGAGCGTTACCGGCTTCGCCGAGCACCTGGGCGCGGCACGGCGAACGGTGGCCAAGTGGAGCAGCCAAGGCAACAAGGTCCATCTGAGGGCCGACATGCAGGCCGCTCTCGACACGGTCCTGGCGCGGGCCACCTCGGACGTCCGCGAGCGCTTCGAAGCACTGGTGAGGGAAGGTACCAGTGGTGCACTTGCGGGTCCCGCGACGCTGCCCGTCAGGGACACGCAGACCCATACTGGCGAAGGCGGCATTCACGACTTCGACTCGGATGGCGACGTGCGGCGCAGAGATCTCCTGACCGGCGTGACGATCAGCGGCATCACCCTGCCGAACGTCGCGGCTCTGCTCGACGCACTGGTCGCACCACGACCTTGCAACCCCGAGCCAATTGCCTTACCGATCCGGCAACTCGCTCGGGAGGTAGCCGCCGCGAAAACCCAGTATCAGGCGTGCCGTTACGAGCAGGTTCTCGCCAGGCTTGTGGCCCTGCTACCCGCCTTGGAACCCACTCGTGCGGAGGCCGAGGGTGAGCAGCGGACGCAGGTCGACGCCCTGGCCAGCGACCTCTACCACGTCGTCGGCAGCGTGCTGCTCAAGGTCGGCGACAAAGGCATGGCCTTGGTCGCCGCCGAACGCAGCGCCCGTGCCGCTGAGAGCAGTCAGGACCCGCTGGCGATGGCTGCAAGTGCCCGGATCATGGCCCACGCCCTCATGAGCACCGGCCACGGTACCCAGGGGCGACAGCTTGCCGAAGACGCGGCCGAGCACCTCCGACGCGGCAGCGGACTCGCGTCGACCGACGCGGTCGCCGTGTACGGCGCACTGCTGCTTCGCGGTGCTATCGCCGCCGCCCGCGACGACAACAGAGACAACGCGCAGGCCATGCTCGATGAGGCTTCCCATGCCGCCGATCGACTCGGCTACGACGGCAACGACCGGTGGACGGGCTTCGGTGCCACCAACGTCCTGCTGCACCGCGTCAACATCGCGCTGGCCCTGGGCGACGCCGGCACCGCCATCACCCTCGCCCGCCAGGTGCAGCTGGACAAGATCGACCTCGCTGAACGCAGAGCCTCCCTGTTCGTCGACGTGGCCCGCGCCTACACGCAATGGGGACGCTACGAGCACGGCCTGAACGCGCTACGCAACGCGTACGAGGTGGCACCAGAGGAGATCCGGTGGCGACCAGCGGTGCAGCGCATCGCCAGCGACCTGGCAGTCCTCACCCGGGGGCGCGTTCGCAGTGCTGCCCTCGACTTCGCCCAGCACGCCGGGATCCGCGTATGACCAGCGGACACCTGCAAATCGTCGTCTGCGCTGCGGGCCCCGCCGCAGACGTGACACAACTGGTCACCACCGCGGCGCGCCAGTCGTGGACAACGGCGGTCACCGCCACCCCCAGCGCCCTCGACTTCGTCGACGCCGAAACGATAGAACGGCTGACCGGGCACCCGGTCCGGTCCACCTACCGGTCCTCCCCCGGCACCAGCCGATCTCTCCCCGCCGCGGACGCGCTCATCATCGCCCCCGCCACCTACAACTCCGTCAACAAGATCGCCCTTGGCATCGCTGACAACTATGCGATGACCGCAGTCGCCGAGCTAATCGGCCGGCGGGTGCCCACCGTGGTCGTCCCGTTCGTCAACGCCGCCCTGGCCACCCGCACACCCTTCCAACGTGCCGTGGCGAACCTTCGCGATGAGCACGTCCGGATTCTTCTCGGGGCCGACGACGGATGGGAGCCACACCCACCCGGCAGCGGCAACAGTCGCCAGAATGCCTTCCCCTGGACGACGGCGTTCGAAGCGGCGACCGGGTTGGCCGGCGAGAGATCGAGCAGGACTGAGACCCCGCGTTGCTGACTGCGCTCGCGTAGGTCAAGGGTCTTCGCTTGGCTTGATGCGAAGGGCAGGCTTGCGTTTAGCGTTCTCGCTCATCCCCGCAAGAATTCCCTTACGCTCGCGCACCCACGATAGCTGTCCGCCGACTGGGTGTCATCCCTAATCGCCTTATCGAGCCTTCCAGGCTTCGTAGTCCAAGAAATCCCCTGTCTGGACGTCACCCTCGCCTCGTTCCTCGGCGTCAAGGTCGAGCACTATCACGCAGGAGGCGGCGGGGCTCAAGAAGGAAATCTCTTGTATCGAGTCTTGAGCGGTACCTCGACGAACGGCATTAGCATACGCCGGGAGTTGCTCGGCGCGGCGTTGGCGCCGATCGTCGGTCTGTCTCGAGCCAGGAAGGCGAGGTCGCACATCGGCATCTGCGGGCAATTCGCCGACGAGTGAATCGAGGTTTGCCTGTACCCAATCAAGCCACTCCGGTGTAGCCGTAGCCACTTTGGGCTCCGCTGCGTCCGTGCGTACACGTCTCCCCAAGCAGGAGCGCCCGAAAAGGTATGACCACGGCAACGCCCACGAGAGGTGCGCTGTCACCATGCGACGATTGGAGCAGTGTAGGTCATGTACCGCCTTCACGGCGAACGACGATGCAACCGCGCAACCGTAGTGGACGGGGTGAGCGTGCCAACACTTCCCCGGTTCGGCGTTGCCCGAACATGCTCGCCACTTGGCGGGAGCCGCCCAGCCACTGTCGTGTCCGAAGTATTTCCGCTTCCAACCATTATAGAACACATGGAGCGGATACTCTCCCGTCATCACGTTGCATGAATTGATGAGCGTGTCATACTGGTAATCGTCGTCACCGTTACCGGCGTGATCTAACTCCGGATAGGTGCGCCTATAGGCTCGCTTGGCTTGGACGCGCAAGCAGAGCCATCCTTGCGCCATAGAACCGATCCACCACTCCCAGTCCGCACCCGTCTCCTTTTCTCGATTCTGGCTGAAGCGATGCACGTTCAGGCCTGGATGCTTTTGGGCGAGCGTCCAGAGATTGTGGTCGGTCAACGAGTTTTCCCCGAAGGTCAGGCCTTGCGCGTCGCCAGTCTCGATCTTGCGCCACGTCTCAACGGCGAGGTCGTTCATGTCACGGCGCAGCGCGCCCACACTTAACACCACACGTACATCGTGTCAGGGGGAGCCGACGGAGGACAATGGCCTTCGAGGACGGCATCTGCAGGGCAGAACCGAGTCTGCCTGCAATCGAGTCCCGCCTCGTTGAGCGGTTCTCTCAACCCTCATCCGCCAGTCGGAGTCTGGATCCCTTCTCCTGCGGCCGAGACGAGCAGACTCAGATGTTCTATCTGTTGGAGTAGGCCTTTCGGTGGCTTGGTGAGGTCGAGATGTTGGACGTAGAGGTGCACCTTGGCGGCGGGGATCTGATGGATGTGGGGCTCGGGTGGCCCATCCGCGTAGATGAGGGTGGCCGCTGAGAGTTGGGTGGCCGTGGCGTAGGCGAGGAGCTGGTACAGGTCGCTGCTTTGCCCGGGTCCAGTGTCCCGTTTGTACTTGACGTCGCCGATGAAGGCGCACTGGCCGCGTGGCCAGTAGCTGAGGTCAGGCTTGAGCCGGACGCGGCGTCGCGCGTCCAGTGCCAGGGGTGGGCAGTTGTCGCCCGAGGGAAATTGGTCGGGGCTGGCACGGAGGGCGTCTCGCAGGGCGGCGCGGACGAATGTCTCGAACACCACGGCCATGTCGATGGTCAGGCCGGGGGTCTCGGTGGATCCGGAGGCGAGATCGGGGCTGTGCATGCGCAGCAACAGCCGGGCAAGTTCTACGGCGGGCCGGTAGTGAAGGTTCAGCCGGGTCCAGGTAACAGCGGGTATAGCGGTCGGGCGATAGGTCAGGGCGGTGACGTTCTGCAGGCTGTCGATGAGTCGGTGCAGCGAGCGTCGGATGGCGTCGCCGCGTAGGGGCAGGTTACGGAGTTTGAGCGCGGCCGCGAGCAGCAGTTGGTTCTCGGTAATGTCCTCGTCGTGCTCGTCGAATCGGACGGCCAGCGGCAGGTCCAGGCCGGGGCGAGCGCGGAGCTGGTGGGCTAAGTTGATGCGGCCGCGGACGGTGGGCAGGTCGGCCTCGACACCGTGGTAGCCGGTGAGCATGCCTCGCCGTAGTGCCCGGTCGCAGAGTGTGGTGAATAGGCCGACGACTCCGGTGACCAGATCGCTTGCAACGCCAAGAGTGGCATCGTCGTGGCGCCAGGCGACGGGGTCGGCGGCGTAGCCGAGCAGGAACAGCACCCGGGAGATCGGGATCTTCGGTTCGACCAGAAGGCTGGTCTCCCCGACCAGAAGGGCGCCGATCGTGTTACCCGGGGTGACGTCGTAGCGGTCGGTGCTGCCTGCTGTGGGTTGAATAGTGGCGCGCAGGACTGTGCGAAGGGTGTCGCGCTCGGGTGCGGTCAGGGCTAGGGCGTGAGTGGTGGTCCACTCACGAAGCCGGAGGGTCCTCACTGGGGGCGTTCACCTCCGTTCGCAGCAGGTCCAAGTCGAACTCGGCGAGCCGGTGCTCTTGGCCATAGAAGTGGTCCTCGAGGGTGGGCAGAACGGAGTGTTCCCAGGCCCGGCGAATCCAGGTCTCGTCTAGGTCGTCGCGGATGAAATGGCTGGGCCCGATGGCCGCCGCCGGGTCGTTGAGCAACTGGTTGGCGCGGTCGACGGCAGATGCAAGCCAGGTTAGGTGGGGGTGGTTGCGGGTCAGATAGCTGGCCAGTACCTGGGACGTTGGTGGCTGGTCGGCACGGAAGGGCACGAAATAGAACCGGCGGCGCAGGGCGGTGTCCAGCAGGGCGATAGATCGGTCGGCGCTGTTCATGGTGCCGATGATGTGCAGGTTGGGCGGCAGCCGGAAGTCATCGTGGGAGTACAGCAGGCGGGCCGGTTGGTCCCGATACTCGAGCAGGAAGTACAGCTCACCGAACACGCGAGCGATGTTCCCCCGGTTGAGCTCATCGATGATCAGTACGTAGTCATGGTTGCGGTCGCGGGCCGCGGCGCGGGCCATCTCGACCAGCGGGCCGTCGACGAGGTGAAAGCCGGGTTGGTCCGGGCGGGGGCGTAGCCCTTCGACGAAGTCCTCGTAGGCGTATGAGGGGTGGAACTGGACCAGTCGGACCCGGGCTGGGTCGCCAGCCAGCCAAGCGGCAAGCCGCCGCGCGATGAAGGTCTTACCGGTGCCCGGCGGGCCGTAGAAAATCATTTGTCCCTTGTCGCGAAGAAGTTGAACCACTTCATCGAGGAACGGCTCGTCTAGGTGCAGGTCGTGGGCGAGGTCAGCCAAGTCGGTCGGGTTGTGCTCGGCGGTGGCGATTGCTGGGCCGGCGACCGTGGCTCCGGTCCCGGCGTCTGTCGTATGCCCGGTCTCTTCGATGGTGCTCGACTCTGGCGGGGGCGGCGTCCCCTTGCCGCTGCGCCAGGCGGTCAGAGCCTCCTGCTCGCCGGTAGTCCACTCGTCATTGGGCGCGTAGTTGACCAGGGCCCACACCAGGCCCTCCGCGTCCAGCCGGTCCCGCAGCGCCAGCCCGCCCCGGCGCGCGATGTCCCTGACCTGATCCAGGAAGTTGAGGAAGACCTCGTAACGCTCTCCCTCACTCGCCGTAGGTTGCGGCTTGGCGAAGCCGGCGAGACGGTAGGCGGTATCCACCGTCGCGGCCCGCCATTGCGGAAAGACCTTGGGGTCAGTCGAGCCGAGCAGGAACGAGGCGATGCTCAACCGGATTCCGGTGCCGTGTGCGGCCGTGTCCGGGACCAGGGCGAGGAACCGGTCGATGGCCGAGGGGCTTGGCTCCCGCCAAAGCTCGCGCAGCGCTTGGGCGGCCTGTTCGGGCTCGGCCGCTACCCACCGGGTGAACGGCTGGTGCACTTGCCGGGCCACCAGGTTAGTGTCCTTAGTGAGAGCAGTGCGCAGCAGGTCGGGCCAGTGCGGTGAGCCGTCCCGCAGGGCATCTGCCGCCTGGTCGGTGCGTTCGGCCGTGGCGATCTTTTGCGGGCGCTCCATGTCGTCTAGATCCACGTGCTGGCGCAGCCGTTCCGCCCACCGCATGAGCGTCTTCCACAGTTGCGTTGGCTCCGACCACTGCCACACATAAGGGCTGCGGTAGAGGTTGACGCACTCGGCACCGTCCCAGGTGATGTTCGGTTGTAGACCCGCTACCAGGCGCGCCATGCGTACCGGCTCGGGTGCGTCCGCCGGCCCGGCCAGCGCAGGCCACTGATGGAGGATGTCGGCACGATGGCCACGGCTGACCACCGGAGGGAACACGTCCGGGAACAGCAGGTGTTCCAGCGCATGGCGCTGAATCAGGGCGCCTTGGTCATCGATCTGGTCGAGGGCGGCCACGAACCGCTCCGGGTCGGTCAGCACCAATCGCCGGTCACCGAGGGAAAGCTCTTTGAGGGTGGCGAACGCTTCGATCAGGTAGCCAAACTGGCGCCAGCGCCATGAGTTGAACGCCTGTCCGGGTCGCACGAGTCCAGCGTCCAAGGCAGACGCAAGGTCGCTCGGCAGGGGGGCGGTATCCGCGGCGAACCCTAGGACGCGTTGCACAATCTCCCGCTTGCGGTATCCGCTCACCGCGTCGGCGCGGGCGATGAGAAGGTGCACGAAGAGCAGTTCGGCCGCCAACTGCACTGCGGTGGCCGGCGACCCGCCGATCTGCCCCTGCAACTTTGTGAGAAAGTCGTCCTTGCCTTCATCCGGCTGCTCAACGAAGTCCCGGATCAGTACTCGGGCGTCCGCCAAGCTGGACCCGGCTCGATCAGCGAACAGCGAACGCTCGTCCAGCAGACAGCGATCCCGCCAGCGCGCGACGGCGGAGTAGACGGGCTGAGCCGATGGATAGGGAACGCGGGTCACTGGCATGGGCCTATCCGATCGGAAGATCGGCCGGGTGGCAAGCAGCGATGGAACCAGAACTTGCAGGCGCCGACCGGTCGGCGTCTAGGCCAGAGAGGGAATGATTACCATCTCGTTGTGGATGTCTATCCACTGCCAGCGTGGTCGGTCCTTGTTGAGCTCCACGTAGACGGCGTGCTGGTAATCCAGCTGCTGCTTGTACGCATGCAGCTTTTCTAGATCAAAATGGACCGCCTTCTGACTCGCTGGGTGCTTTTTCGCCTCTACGACAAGGATGTTATGAGCCCTCGTCCTTCCAGTGCGGTCGTGGACGATGAGATCGGGCAGCACCGAACGCTTCCTGGCTGCCGCCCGTTCCATCTTGTTGTCCGAGCTGGGCTCGAGCAACCCGGTCACCGACTTCGCGATCTTCTCTGCCCCTGCCAACCGGTTGTATTCAAGATCGACCCACAGTCTGCCGGGCCAGCCCTCTTCGACTTCAGGCGCAAGGTAGCGCCCGACGCGAAACATCATCGACCGCTCACTTGCATCGCGGTGCAGCAGCACCTCATCGTCCGCACAGGCCGTGAGGATCGCTCTTCCCAGCGAGACCCTTAGCCACTCTTCGTCCGGGGGCACGACATGGACGCTACGCTGCAGGGTCGCCATGGGGGCATCAGCCGCGGCGGCGACGTGTGGAGCGACTGCCCGAAAGCCGGACACGGTTCGCCTGGGAAGCAACGCTCAGATTGGCTCTTGGGGTGCGTCGAAGAGGTCACCACTCAGGAGGCGCTGGTCCTGGCGCCGCCAGTGGGACTGGAGTCTCACCTTCCAGGACCGGCAGCCGCTACAGCTCGGCTCACATAATCGGCACTATGCGCTGAGGTATCCGGCGGCCGGGCCCGTCGTCGGCTCACCACCTGGGGTTGCGGTGTCGATAGGTGGCACCATGTCCACGTGGCGAAGACGGTGCAGGGCCGACTGACGAAGATCGAACGGGACCTGCTGGGCAACAAGCCCCTGCGCGACTGTCTGCGTCAGTGCGTCTCGCTCGGCGGCGACCTGCGTTCGGTCCGGCTGCGGGACTGGGCGATGAAGGAGTTGATGGGCTATCGGGAGGGCGACGAGATTCCCTCCTACCGCACCGTCAGCCCGATCTTGCTGGGCGACGCCCAGACGTTCCGGCACCGCATCTCGGGCATGGCGATCCCGTGGACGGCGCTGCCGGCGCTGATCCGCGACGACGTCAAGGACAGCTTGGACCTCACCAGTGGTGTGACCATGCTGGAAGAGAACGCCCGTGAAGCCGAACGCCGCGGCGACGACACCGTCCGGATGTCTCTGCCGATGGGCGCGGACGTCGGCCGCATGATGAGCAACGAGAACATCTACTACGAGCGGATCTACTGGGGCGTGGCAACCAGCGTGTTCCGTGGCGTGCTCGACGAGATCCGCACCACCGCAGTGTCCGTGCTCGCCGAGGTGCGCTCCGGCACGCCGGCAACCGGCGCGCTCACCGCTGGCGTCGGCGAGGTCGCCGACCAGGCCGTCAACGTGATCGTCTACGGCGGCCGGCGACATACCATCAACGTAATCACCAACCAGAGCGGCACCGGGGACGCAGGGACCACGGCGGCACCAGATGCTCCGACCGTGACCATGGCCGGGCCGTGGCGGCGGCTGCTCGGCCGGCTCGGCCTCGGCGCGCTGCTCCTGGCCGCAGCGGTGGCCGTGGTGGGGCAGCTCTGGCTCTGGTGAACGCCGCCGAGCCCGCCCCGACACGCCGTCAAAGATGCACGGGTGGCACGATGCCCGGATGGCCCAGGGCAGCCGGCAGCGGCTCGACGAGATCGAGCGAGACCTGCTCTCCGATGTTCCCCTGCCGGACTGTCTGCGCAAGTGCGTCGCCCTCGGCCTGGCTCTGCGCTCGGACGTCCTGCGCGACTGGGCCATCCGGGAGCTGGAGGGCTACCGAGGCGTCGACGACGTGCCGGACTACCGTCGCGTTCCGGTCAGCATCGTCGGCGACATCACCAGCATGGCTGGCCACGACCTGCGCAATCAGCCGATCCCTGCCCCGAAACTGCCTGACCCGTTCCGGGACATGATCCTCGCCGGCGGGTACCCCATGACCGATGGCGTCGCGGATGTCGCATCGCTCGCCGAACAGGCCGAGCGCAGCGAAGGGTTCCTTGCCCTGTCGTTCCCCGACTCCGACCGGCTGGCAGCGCACCTGACGACGACCGTCCTGCGCCAGGGAGCCCGGTACACCCAGGTCCGGTATCAGATCAATGTCGCCGGGCTCCGCGGCCTTCTCGACCGGGTGCGGACGAAGGCGATCTACATCCTGCACGAGATCCGCGATCTCGCCCCCGAGTCGGATGAGCCGCTAGCGAAGGCGGCGGACCAGGCCGTCAACGTGGTCGTGAACGGCGGCGAGCACCACCAGATCAACGTCACCACCAACCAGGCCCAGCACGGCAACGCCAGCAGCACAACCACCACTGCCGCCCCAAGTGACAATGGCATCGCCGGCCAGGCGTTGCGGTGGACCAAGAGACAGACCTACTGGACCATCGCCAGCGTGGTCCTTACGGTCCTCATCGCGGTGATCACGCTTTACCTCACCTAAGGATGTCTGGTAATCCTGGTGTCTGTCTGTTGAGGACGATCATCAAGGATGGCTGGGGGCAGGTGATCAACTCGGCCCGGTCGGAGTGGATCTTCCCGTTCACCGGCCTGCAGCCCGCCCAGTTCCGGCGGCTGGTCCGTCTGGTCGCCGAGCGTGGCGGGGACGCCATCGCCGACGGCAGGCCGGGCCGGCAGTGGGCCCTGACCCTGTCCGACCGGGTTCTGCTGGTCGCCGCGTACTGGCGCACGAACCTGACGTGCGGCAGATCAATCCGCTGTGCGGGGTGTCGCACTCCGCCGCGCACCGCGTCATCGACAACCTTGGGCCGCTGCTGGCCCTGGCCCCGGTCCGCCGGCGCCCAGTCGAGCAGATCGCCATCGTCGACGGCACCCTGATCCCCACCCGGGACCACCGCCTGGCAAGCGTTGCGCATCCCGCAGTGCCCGGTCGACGAGCTGAAGGCGCGGATGGGACAAGACCGTCATACCCGGATACCTCCCGGTTGTCGTAACATCGATGATGTGACGGGTCCGCGACAGGAGTGGTGTGAGCAGACCTGCGCGGTGTGCCCGGCTCAGGAACTTGGGCCGGGCCAGTTCGACGTTGTCGACCGACCCGGCCCCGAGTTCGCCTACAGCAAGGATGTCGGCTGGCGCGTTGCCCCGTCCGGAACCGCGGTTTGCGTCCACCCGTACCGGGTCTGTTTGCCTCCCGGCCGCTACGCCTCCGCCGGGGAGCCTCTCCCCGTGGAGCCGGTACAGCCCGTGCCGACAGCTGCCGCCCTTGAGCTGCCCAGCGACGTGGTTGATCTGGAGGGCTGGCTGGTAGCGGTGCTGCGCGACGCTGATCCCGACGGTATCTTCACCGCCGTGGCCCGCGCGGAGCGACTCGCCGGTGAACGGTTCGACCCGCGGCAGGTCGTCGCCGCGATGCGTCGGGTGCTGTCGGTTGAGCTGGCTAACTACTGACCGCGACGGTGCGGACCGGTGAGGTGGGCACATGGAAGTCGAAGTCGTGGCTGCGGCCGTCGTGCTCGAGCCCGGCGTGCTGGGAATGCGCGTTGAGCACCGTGAGACGGCGGGACACCTTCGAGTCAAGCCAGTAGGGCAGCAGCTCCTGGCCAACCCCCGCTGGATCCAAGCGTTCCGGGTCGAGAACAGCCCCCAGCGCCCACAGCCGTCGCTGCCACACTGCTGACCATCGCCTGAATCGAAAGACCGTGAAGGGCGAGCGGCGCTGCCACGCGATTCGAAAGGTGCGTCGCCCGCCGAGCGGGACCAGATGGACGGCGGGCTACGCGAGAGTTACCCAGCCCGCAGCGCACGACCTTGTGCTCTGCGGGCTGCCTTTTGCGGCTGAATCAGGCCCTTGGTCAGCTGACCCGCCGGACGCACGTGATGGCACGGAGCTACGCGGCTCTCGCCGAGCCCTCGCGGCCGCCGTCCGCACCGTCAGCGCCGGCCGCCGCCACACCGCCCTCGACCACCGACTCACCCGCCCGTGACACCAGCCGTTGAGATCTGAACCGCCCCGGGTTCGCTCTACGGCAAGACATGCACGGACGCAGCTTTGCTTGGAAGGTGACGCGATGACGCGCGCCTTCCTCGCTGACCCGCACGGGATGAAGGAGGAGCCTTGAGTATCACCGCAGACAGGCCGGTCAGGACGATCGCCGCAGACCCTCGTACCCTCGTCTCAGCCGAGGTGTTCGACAAGATCGCCCGCTACTTCGCTGCCAGGCAGGAGGTGACCCAGACCTACGCCGAGCGTGCGGTCGGGCAGTTCCTCGTGTTCCTAAAGGCGTACGCCGACCGCGTGGACAAGCCCGACTTCGGGATGCTCCTGCCGGCCGGCGAGTCCTACCGGGTCGTGCCGACCCGGCCGGTCGACGCTGTCTGGCACGCCGCCCTTCAGATCCGTGAGCCCTACACCGCCGCCTGCAAGGAGATCGCGGGCCACTACGTGCACCACCGGCCGATCCTGACCGAGGCCATGCAGGACGGCACCGCCATCACCTACACGCTTGCGGCGTTGCACGACACCGGCTACAAGGTCGACATGGAATTCTGGGGTCGTGAGGCTGAGTCCTGCTGTCCGCCGAACCCGCCTCAGCCCGGCAAGCAGCAAAGAAGAGAACCAATGCGTAGCGACTGGACCGCTCTGCCGGAGAGTGTCACGACAGGGATCGCCGAACGGGCCGGCGGGGCCTTCGACGCCACCCCGGCTTCGAGTGGCAACCATGCGGAGATCGCCTCGACGGTCACCGGGCCAGCCGGACAGGTCTTCGTCAAGGCGGCCTCTGGAGAGTTGAGCGTTCGGTCACTGCGCTACGAGTTGGCGGCAACCCGGGCCATCGACCGGCACGCGCCCGCAGTCCTGTGGCACTTCGAGTCCGATGGCTGGCTGGTGGTGGGGACCGAGCATCTCGCCGGCCCCCACCCCGACCTGCCACCCGGCAGTGCGGATCTCGATCTGCTCGCAGTCACGCTGAAGGAACTTCAGGAGACTCCCGCGCCGCGCGAGCCCTGGTTCACCCCGGCAACCCGGCTCGGGTTCGCGCACCCGGCGATGGACGGCGAGACACTCATCCACTCCGACCTCAACCCGGCCAACTTGATCGTGACCACGCACGGCCTACGGATCGTCGATTGGGCGTGGGCAACCAGGGCCGCTCCGTGGGTCGAACTCGCGTTGCTCGTCCAGTGGCTGATCGGCAGCGGCCACAGCGCCGAACAGGCAGAAGAGTGGCTGGCGCAGTTTCCCGCATGGACCGCGACCGACCGCACAGTGTTGGACGACTTCGCGTCAAGGAACGCATCGAAGTGGTCGGCCAAGTCCCGGCAGAGCACCGAGAGCTGGGTACACGACCTCGCGATGTGGACCGGCGAGTGGGCGGCCCACCGGACCGACGGCCATCAGTCAGGCCGTGAGCCATAGCGGGGGCGGCCCTCTCGTCACTCGGGTGCCGGTAGCGGTACGTCGAGGCCCTCGATCAGCCGGCCGGCCCGGTCTGTAGCGGTAACCCAGTACCGCCGCCGGGCGGTCCACGGCGGTCGGACACCAGAGCCGACCGCCCTGCTCCCAATCTGCTCCCAATTTAAGGGGCGACAGCGCGGAAGCCCGTTACCGGCCGAACCGGCGACGGGCTTCCTACCTGGAGATATTCATGGTGGACGATACTGGGATCGAACCAGTGACCTCTTCGGTGTGAAAAGAGTGCTCTCCAGAGCGTTACTAGTACGGCAGCCCCGTTTGAGATGCCGCTGGTGGGGCTGGTAGACGTGGCGCGGCCACCGCGTGATCGTCTGTATGTTGCTCAGAACGGCGCCGACCCAGCCTGGTCGGCGTCGTCCGCCGGTGGCCGGGCCGCCTCCGCCTCCTCGAGGAGCGTGCTCCGCAGCCGCCGCCGTTGCGGGCGGCTGACGATGAACTCCGTCACCGCCGTGACGAGGCAGACGACGGCCAGCCACATCAAGGCCCGTAGAGCGGAGATCCGCGTGCTGACGGGGATCGTCGCCAGCAGCACGGCCGCCGCGGTGAGCCGTGGCCAGATGATGGTGCCGATCCGGGGGCTCAGCCGCCACTGGAACGCGGCGTGGGCGAGCAGGAACAGGGCTACGCCGCCGTACATCCCGTACCGGCCGAGGTCGTCGAGCGGGTCGCCGCGCCGGTACGCCGCCTCGTCGCCGACGAGAGAGGGCACGTGCTTCAGGCCGAGCGCCAGCAGAATGACTCCCGTGATCATCGGAAGGTGGAGGTAGCTGTACCCGTCCCGTCCGAGCCCCGCCCGCCGGGCCGGATCCGCCGCGTACAGCGCGCTCTCGCCGGCGAGTGCCGACAGGTCGAAGTAGATCCACTCGAGCGAGCCGGCGACGACGACGGCGAGCGCCGACGCAATGAGCAGCCCCAGCGTGCCGGGCAGGTGGGCTCCGGCCAGCCCGATCGCCACCAACACCTCGCCGATCGCCACGATGACGATGAGGTTGTGCCGTTCCGTCCAGTGCCGGACGGAGAAGATCCGCCGGTCGCCGATGGGCAGGGCCATCCCGAAGGCGTAGTCCACGACGGCCGCGACCGCCCAGAGCGTCACCTGCCCGATCCCTACGCGGCCGGTGTCGAGGCCGGTCAGGGGCAGTGCGGCCGCGGCGGTCAGCAGCCCGACGGCGACGAGCATCGGCACGGTGAGCGCCGCGAGGTCCCGGCGGCGCAGCCCGGGCGAAGCGTAGATCCGCAGCGCCAGGTAGATGGCCCGCACCAGGACGAACCCGGCGACGAAAACGAGCGGCATGTACACCCCGCCGGGCCGGTCGGTGAAGGCTTCGGGAATGGAGACCGAGAGCACGAACATGATCGGCGTCGCGGTCAGCAGTACCAGACGAGACAGGCCGTAGTTGGCGTTTGCCCGGTTGCCCAGCCAGGCGAACAGCGACCAGGACCACCAGAGCACGGTGAGCAGCAAAATTCCCTGCAGCACGTTGAGCAGGCTGGCCTCGTCGGACATCCGGGTGGTGACCTGAAGGAAGGCGACCACGAACACCAGGTCGAAGAAGAGCTCGACCGTAGTGACGTGGGTCCGCTCGGTGACGGGGCGGATGCCGGGTCGTGGGCCTCGACCACCCGAACCGGCGCGGTCAGGTTCAGCCACGACGGGTAGGTCCGCTCACTCGTGGCTCCTCAGCCAGTCCAACTCGTGGACGCCGGCTACCCCGTCGATCCTCCGGTAAACGCCGGTACTTTGGCTCCCGGCCGGGGAGCCGACGTACCGGTCGACCTTCGGTCACATCAACGAGGGCGGGTCGCGGTAGCGCGGTAGCCGCCTCGCGTCCACCCCGCTCCACCAGCAGCATCTCAAAGGGCGGCTGCCGTACTAGTTGACCCGGACGCGCAGCGGCAAAGCTCCGCCATCAAGCAGCGCCGGCCCATCCCGAGGCTGCCAAGGGACATGACAACCGCAGAGCTTTAACGCCCACCCTGCTCAACGAGCGGCCGGTGCCCGACGGCACCGGCCGCTTCTTCATGCCCGCCGGAGTAACCGGCACGCAACCGACTCTCGGAGGACCTCTCCCATGACGACCCACCCATTCGCCACGACGCGAGTCGCCGACGCATCGCGCTATCGCACCACCACCCAGACCGCCCATGGCGCCGGTACTAGCTTCTCCCTCCAACCCGACCTCCTACATGAGGTAGCGGAGGCCAAGGCGCAAACGATGCACGCTCACCGGCGCGTGTCTCGGCCGGGCCAACCGCCGGACGGAGGCGCATGACCCTGCCGTCCGATCACGTACATCAGCAACGCGAAGAGCCCGATCCCACAACGTCCCTTGCACAGGACGAGCGACTTGACCAGCCCAGCGAAGAGAACCGTTCATGGACGGTCGACAACGTCGACGGCCGTGCAGCGACCGGGGTTACCAGGGTGGCGGCTCCCGGCCAGCCACCCGAGCTGCACCCCGGTGCGGCTGCCGCCCTACTGAAGCTGCTCAGACGGGTCAGCGACCACCGCACCGACGACTCGAACCAGGAGTTCCGATGACCACCTCTCGACCGAAACCCTTTGCCTTCTACGGCCGTGTGTCGACCGAGGACAACCAGGACCCCGAATCGTCCCGGAGCTGGCAGCTCACCCGGGCGACCACGCTCATTCAGCCCCATGGCGGCAGCGTCATCACCGAGTACTTCGACGTCGGCCAGAGCCGCTCCCTGCCGTGGCAACGCCGCCCTCAGGCGAGTCAGCTGCTCGCGGCGCTTCGCCACCCGCGGCGCGGGTTCTCCGCTGTCGTCGTCGGCGAGCCCCACCGGGCCTTCTACGGAAACCAGTTCGGCCTCACCGTGCCGCTGTTCGCTCACTACGGCGTCGAACTCTGGGTGCCCGAAATCGGCGGTCCCATCGACCCCGACAACGAGGCCCACGAACTAGTCATGTCCGTCTTCGGCGGCATGAGCAAGGGCGAACGCAACCGGATCAAGCTGCGCGTCCGCACCGCCATGGCCGCCCAGACCCTCCTCGAAGGCAGGTACCTCGGCGGTCGTCCCCCATACGGCTACACGCTCCGCGATCTCGGCCCTCACCCCAACCCGGCAAAGGCAGCCGACAGCAAATGGCTCCGCGGGCTCACCCCAGACGCCCAGACTGCACCGATCGTCCGCCGAATCTTCGACGAGTTCCTCGCCGGCTACGGAATCTTCGCCATCGCCGAAGGGCTAACGGCCAACCACGTGCCCTGCCCCTCGGCACACGACCGCACGCGCAACCCGCACCGCAGCGGTGTGGCCTGGTCCAAGAGCGCCGTCCGCGTGATCCTCACCAACCCCCGCTACACCGGCCGGCAGGTGTGGAACAAACAACGCACCGATGAGGTCCTCCTCGACGTCGACGACGTCGCGTTGGGCCACACCGGCGTCATGCGCTGGAACACCCGAGACAAGTGGGTGGTCTCCAAGGAGATCACCCACCCACGGCTCATCGACGACGCGACCTTCGAGCAAGCCCAGGCCCTGCTCATCCGGCGCGGACAAGGCCTTGCCCCTCAGCAACGCCACCGACGCACCCGCAACCCGTACGTCTTCCGCGGCCTGATCTACTGCGCCGCCTGTCAGCGCCGCATGCAAGGCCAGTACAACCACGGCGACGCCTACTACCGCTGCCGCTTCCCCCAGGAGTACGCCCTCGCCAACGAGGTCGAGCACCCCCGAAACGTCTACCTCCGCGAGGACGCCCTCACCGACCCCCTCGACACGTGGCTCGCCTCCGCGTTCACCCCGGACCGCCTCGAACAGACGATCACCGCGATGACCGACGCCCAGCCGATGGATCAACCCTCCCCGATCACTGCCGCAGCTCACGCCACCATCGCCGAGTGCGACGCGAAGCTCGGGCGGTACCGGGCGGCCCTCGACGCCGGAGCGGACCCGGCGGTAGTCACCGACTGGATAGCCCAGACGCAGGCCGAACGGGCACGAGCCGAAGCCGATCTCCACGCGACACAATCCACGGAGCCACGCCGGATGAGCCGGACAGACATCGCCAACTTGGTGCAGGCACTCGGCGACATCGTCACCGTGCTCCGCGACGCCGACCCGGCCGACAAGGCCGAGATCTACCGGCAACTCGGCCTCCGGCTTACCTACCAGCCGAAAACGCAAACGGTGCGCGCTGCAGTGGATCTCAGCGCGCACCGTGGGGTTATGGTTTGTGTCCGAGGGGGGACTTGAACCCCCACGCCCTATACGGGCACTAGCACCTCAAGCTAGCGCGTCTGCCATTCCGCCACCCGGACCTGCTCGTTCAGCCTACCCTGTCGGCTCCGGCGACTCTCTCACCGGTCAGCCGCCCTGGCGGGCCGCACGGGGCATTACTGTACACGGCCCAGGTGGATCTTGCTAATCGCCGTACTCGCCTGCCCGAGGGGTCAGATAATCGCAGGTCAGCGCCGTTGTCGCCGAGACGGCGGAAGCGGGCCAGTCGGCGGGTAGCGTCCGGGCACGACTCGCGGCAGCATGGCTCACGTGTCGCAGCCCTCTCCCCTCGCCGCCGTCCAGCACCGGGCGCTCGCCCTGCGCGCGGCCGGCGACCTTACGGCCGCCCGACGCCTGCTCGCCGACACGATCGCCTCGGCCCGCCCCGCATACGGCGAGGACCATCCGGAGCTGCTCGGAACCGCGCACCTGCTGGCCCGGCTACACCGGGAGGCGGACGACCCAGCCGCGGCCCGGCGGGTGCTCGAGGAGGCGTACGCCGCGGGCGAGCGCCGCTGGGGCGCCGCCGACCCGCTGATGCTGGCCGTCTCCCTCGAGCTGGCCTCGGTCGCTGAGGAACTGGGCAACCGCCACGAGGCCCGCCGCAACTACACCCGCGTCGCGACCGTGGGGCCGGCGGTGCTCGGCGAGCACCACCCCGCGGTACGCGCCGCCCGGCAGTTCCTCGGGGCGGACGGCCAGCCCACCCCGCTCCGCCCCACCGCCCCGCCGGGGCCTCCGACGCAGCTACCGCCGCCCCGCCCGATGTCGGTGCCCGCAGCGCCGCAGGCGCCCCGCCAGGCTTCCGTCCCACCGGCACCGCACATCCCGCCGCAACCGCGACAGATGTCGGCACCACCCGCACCGCACATCCCGACACCGCCCCGGCAGACGTCAGCACCCCCGGCACCCCAGGCCGTCGTACCCCCGGCGCCGCCAGCTCCGACGCCGCTCCCTCCGGCCGCCCCGCCGCAGGTCTCCGGATGGACGCAGCAGCCTCCGGTGTCCCCGTCCCCCTGGGCTCCGCCCCCTCCCGCGTGGTCCGAGGCGACCCGGCAGGCGCCGCTGCCGCCTGCGCCACAGGTACCCGCGCCCCGCTCGGCGCCGCCGGGCCCGCTCGCGGCTCAGGGGCCGGCCCCGGCCGGCCCGCTTCCGCCGGTCTCGTCCCGCCCGGACGCCGGCGGCTCCGCCACCACGTCGCCCTGGGCCCCGCCCCACCTGCGGCCCACGGCGCCACCCCCGGTCCCGCCACCCCCGGTCCCGCCGTCCCCGGCACCGGCGGCCGAGCAGGCCGTAGAGCAGGCACCACCCGCGCCGCCGCAGACGCGCGCCGTAGAGCCGACCCGCCCCGCTCGGCGCGTGCCAGCGGCGGCACGCAGCGGCTGGGACCGCCCGACCATCCAGGTTCAGCAGATCGGGCCGCTGCTCGAGGAGGAGCGTGAGCGGGCCGCGGCCACACCCCCGCGGACCGCCCCGGTCAGTGGGTCCCCGGTGGGTCCCCCGCCCACCGAGCTGTCCCCGGTGACCCGGGTCGGTGAGCCACCCGTCAGTGCGCCGCCGGTGTCCGGGCCGGCCGGCGGCGGGCTGCCGGTCAGCGGGCCACCCGCCGCCGGATTCCCCGTAAGCGCGCCGCCGGCCGCCGCACACCCGATCAGCGCCCCACCGCTCAGCGCCCCACCCATCAGCGCCCCACCAATCAGCGCCCCACCCATCAGCGCCCCGCTGATCACCGGACCGCCGATCACCGGACCGCCGGCCGCCGGTGGCCCGGCCGTGCCCGCCCGTCCGGTCGGTCCGCCCCCGACGGCGGCGTACCCGGTCAGCCACCCGCCGGCCGCCGCCATGCCGACGCGACCCGTCCAGCCGGTCCGCGCGACGCCCGCCAGCGCCCCGCCGGCCGCCAGCCCGCCGTGGGGTTTGACTGCTCCGCCGTGGAGCAGCGCCGCCCCGCCCCAGCCGCTGACCTCGTCGCCGCGCGACGAGGTGCCCGCCGCCGATCCGACCACGCCCAGGGATGCGTCGCCCGCCGTCGACCCGCCCCTGGTGGCGTACGACGTGCCGGAGCGCCCGGTCGTGGACGTGCCGGCGGTGGCCGAGCGGGCGGCGTACCCCCTGGCGGAGCCGGCGTACCCGACGCCGCCGGCGTTCCCGACGGAATCGGCACCGCGCGGACGCGGCCGGACGGTCGCGGCCGTCGCGGCCGGGGTGGTGGTACTGGCCGTCGCGGGCGTGGTCGGCGCGGTGGCGCTGGACCGGGACGAGCCGGCGTCCGCGCCGGCGGCACCGGCGACGGCTTCCCCAGGCCTGGCGAAGGCGACCGGCCCCCCGCCCGCCGACCTGCGGCTGCGCGACGACGACACCGCGATCACGATCAGCTGGTCGGACCCGACCGGCGGGGCGGTGCCGTTCATGGTGGCCGGGGGGCGGTCCGGGCAGGCGCTGGGCGTGATGGCCACCGTCGATCCTGGACAGACCAGCTACACGGTGAACGGTCTCAACGCCAAGGTGGACTACTGCTTCACGGTGCTGGCGGTCTACTCCACGGACAGCTTCGCCACCTCCGGTCAGGTCTGCACGGTGCGGACCCGGCCCACCTCACCGGGCTGACCGACCGTCCACCTCGCACACGCTGGGTGTCCACAGGGAGACGGTGCGGGTTCCCTCACCCCGGGCCGGCCCATATGATGTGCCACGGCTCAGGGGAGGGTCGTCCGGACGCGGCGCGCCACCTGGGAGGACCGGACGGGGAGGCAGCCGGCTGTGGCCAGCATCGACGACGCCGTGAGTACCGACACCAGCGCACCGCCCCGCCGCTCACGCCGGATGCGGGGCGGGCTGGTCACCATCGGCACGGTGACCGCCCTGCTGGCCGCCATGGGGCTCACCGTCCTCGGGCTGGGCGCCGCGGACAACGCGGTCGCCAACTACGACGCCAGCAGCTGGCTGTGGAGCGCCGCGCGCAGCGAACTGGCCCGGGTCAACGGGGTCACCGCCCGGGTCGACACCCGGATGGAGGTGCCGGCCGCCCGGCGGCACCCGATGCAGGTCACCCAGACCGACCGGCTGCTGATCCTGCGGGACCTCAACACCGGCCAGGTCAGCTCGCTGGACCTGGCCACCCTCCAGATCACCGCCACCACCCGGACCACCCCCGGGCTGGGGGTCAACGTGGCGCTGCACGAGGACGCGGCGTTCGTGGTGGACGCGGTGCAGGGCGTGGTCCGTCAGCTCGACCCGCGTTCGCTGGCGCCGGTCGGCGAGCCGGTGCGCTACCCGCCGGGCATCACCGGCGGCGCCTTCGACGGCAAGGGCCGGCTCTGGATCGCGGTGCCCGGCGAGGGCACCGTCTCCGCGATCACCGCCGCGGAACTGCCCGCCACGCCCGGGTCGGCGGCGCCGCCCGGGGGTGGGCTGAGCCCGAAGCAGGTCGAGACGTACACGGTGGCGGAACCGAGCCACGAGCTGGTGGTCTCCACCCTGGACGACGGGGTGGCGGTGCTCGACCGCACCTCCGCCTCGCTGGTCACCGTGCGCGCCGGCCGGACCGGTCGCACCCCGCTGGACACGACCGCGGCCGGCGCTCTGCCGGCCCGCACCAGCGGTCCGGTCGTACCGGTGACGGTCGCCGGCGAGCGGCGGGTACACGTGGTCGGCGACGGCGCCGAGGTGGTCCGGTTCACGGTCCCCGGAAGCGGCGACCGGCTCGACCCGGCGGTGGCCTGGGCGGGCCGGTTCTACTGCGCCGACGAGGCGAGCGGCACCATCTGGTCGTTCGACGGCCGCGGTCAGCTCGTCGAGACGATCAAGGGTCGGGGCCTGACCGGGCCGCTGGAGCTGGAGGTGCGGGAGAACCACCTCTTCATCAACGCGCCGGGCTCCGCCACCGCCCGGGTGGTCGACGACCGGCACCACGTGCGCGAGGTCAACAAGTACGCCAACGACGTGCTCGGCGGCGATCCGCCGCCGGCCCTCCCCCCGCCGCCGCCCCCGCCGCGCAAGCCCCGGGTGGGCAAGCCGAGCGCGCCCCGCCAGGTCACCGCCGCCGCCGGCAACGCGCAGGCCCGGGTCACCTGGAAGCCGGCCGCCGCGAACGGCGCCGAGATCATCCGGTACGTGGTGGAGGGCGCCGGCCAGCGCCACGAGGTGGGCGCCAACCAGCGGGCCGTGGAGGTCACCGGCCTGACCAACGGCGAGACGTACCGCTTCTCGGTGCGGGCGGTGAACGCCAAGGGCGCCGGCCCGGCGCGCACCAGCAACCCGGTCACACCGACCGCGGCGGTGCCCGACCCGCCGACCGCGGTCACCGCCGAGGCCCGGCCCGACGGCACCGTCCGGGTCAGCTGGCCGGCCGCCAACGGCCAGGGCAACACCATCGCCAAGTACGCGGTCACCGCGACCTCGGCCGGCGCCAACGCCCCGGCCGGCGAGTCGACCGGGACGGAGCTGGTGGTGCCGGCCGGCGAGTTGGAGTACGGCACCCAGTACGCGTTCACCGTGATCGCGGTCAACGACAAGGGCGCCGGCTCGGCGGCGTCGCCGGTCAGCAACACGGTGGTGCCGTTCGCCGCCCCCGGGGAGCCGGTCGACCTGACGGCCAGCACCGTCGCCGACCAGCCGGGGACGGTCGCGTTGCGGTGGTCCCCGCCGGTGGAGAACGGCCGCCCGATCAGCAAGTACCTGGTCGACGTGGGCGGGCGGATCATTGAGGTGACCGACACGCAGGCCACCGTGGACAAGCTGGGCGACGGCCAGAATGTGCTGGTCAAGGTCAAGGCGGTCAACGAGGCCGGCCCCGGGCCGGAGGCCAGCGCCACCGCCCGTACGGTCGCCGCGCCCCGGGTGACGGTGACCGGATCGTCGGCGGACGCGACGTCGGTGACGGTGGCCGTCACGGTGGACGCCGGCGGCGGCCAGGCGACCTGCGCGGCCAGCACCGGCGGGAAGACCGCCAACGGTGGCTGCGACAGCCTCCGGGTGACCGGGCTGACCCCGGGCACCGCGTACACGGTGACGGTGACGGCGACCAACGCCGCGGGCAGCGGCACCGCCACCCGGGCCCAGTCCACCGACCCGCTGTACGGCATCGCCACCTGCAACAACGGCCCGGACGGCGACCAGCGGACGTACTGCAACGCCGAGGTCGACGGCCGCAACGGCAACGAGGTGTTCTCAGTGACCCGGCAGGACAACGCCAAGCAGGTCGGGTGGGCCAAGCCCGGCACCCGGCTGCGGACGTACTGCCGCAAGCAGGGCGAGAACGTCGACTCCTGGATCTACAACAACCAGAAGCAGAGCACGTGGTGGGTGCAGGTGGACTACAGCGGGCGGAACTACATCCCCTGGGCGTGGCTCAACCTCGAGGGCGGCGACGACATCAACCTGCTGCCCACCTGCTGAGCGCGCCACCTTCAGTCGAGGAGCACCACCGTGAACAGCCCCCAGGAACCGCTCACCCAGCCGGAGGTGCAGGGCTTCGCCGCCCTCGCCGCCCGGCTGGCGGAGAACGTCAACGCGGTCGTGCTGGGCAAACCCGAGGTGGTCCGGCTGGCGTTGACGGCGCTCTTCGCGCAGGGGCACGTGCTGCTGGAGGACGTCCCGGGAGTCGGCAAGACCACGCTGGCCCGGGCGATCGCCGCGACCGTCAAGGGGCAGTGGCGGCGCATCCAGTTCACCCCGGACCTGCTCCCCTCCGACGTGAGCGGGGTGACCATCTTCAACCAGGCCACCCGGGCCTTCGAGTTCCACCCCGGCCCGGTCTTCGCCAACATCGTCATCGCCGACGAGATCAACCGGGCCTCGCCGAAGACCCAGTCGGCGCTGCTGGAGGTGATGGAGGAACACACCGTCACGGTGGACGGCGTCCGGCACCCGGTGCCGCAGCCGTTCCTGGTGGTGGCCACCCAGAACCCGGTGGAGATGGACGGCACCTACCGCCTGCCGGAGGCGCAGCTGGACCGGTTCCTGGTGAAGCTCTCCGTCGGCTACCCCGACGAGGCGGTCGAGGTGGAGGTGCTGCGCGGCGCCACGGCCCGCTCCCCCGAGGCGCTCAGCGCCGTCACCGACACGGCCACCGTCGGGGAGATGGTGCGGATGGCCCGCCGCGTGCACATCGCCGAACCGCTCTACACGTACGCGGTCCGGCTGGCCGCCGCCACCCGCAACCACCCACAGGTCCGGGTCGGGGTGAGCCCGCGCGGGGTGATCGCGCTGACCCGGGCGGCGTGCGCGTACGCGCTGATCGACGGCCGGGGCTGGATCATGCCGGAGGACCTGAAGACACTCGCCGGGCCGGTCTTCGCGCACCGGCTGCTACTCACCCCGGACGCCCAGGTGCGCGGGGTGACCGCCGCCGAGGTGCTGCGCCAGGCCATCGCGTCGGTGCCGGTGCCGCTGCCGTCGGGCCAGCCGGCCCCGGCGCACTCCTGACGGCCGCGCCGATGGGGATCACCGCCCGGGGTGTCGGGCTGCTCGCCGCCGCCGGGACGCTGCTCGGCACGGGTTTCCGCTTCGCGTACCCCGAGCTGACCCTGCTCGGCGGGGCGGCCGCGGTCGCCGTCGGCCACGCGGTGGCGACGGCGGCGTGGCGACCCCGGCTGGCGGTGGACCGGCGGGCCGACCCGGACCGGGTGGCGCGCGGCGAGCCAACCCGGATGTCGGTGAGCGTGCGCAACGCCGGCCGGTGGCGGGCGGCGAACCTGCTCGCCGAGGACCGGTGCGGCGCCGCGACGGTGCCGGTGCCGGTGCTACGGCTGCGCCCCGGACGGGACACCACCGTCGCGTACGACGTGCCGACCCACCGGCGGGGCGTGGTGCCGGTGGGTCCGCTGCGGGTCACCCGCCGGGACCCGCTGGGCCTGGTGGAGCTCTCCCGGCCGTACGGGGACAGCGTGCCGGTCTGGGTGCACCCACGGATCCACCCGCTGCGCGCGGTGCCCACCGGCGCGGGGCGCAGCCTCGACGGCCGGGTGGACAGCGTGCCGCATGGCTCGATCACCTTCGACTCGCTGCGCGAGTACGTGGTCGGCGACGAGCTGCGCCGGGTGCACTGGCGCACCAGCGCCCGGGTCGGCGAGCTGATGGTGCGGGAGAACGTGGACACCAGCCTGCCCCGGATCGTGGTGCTGCTGGACAACCGGGCCGTCGCCCACCCGGGTCGGGTCGACGGGGTGGCCGAGTCGTTCGAGTCCGCCTGCGAGGCGGCGGCCTCGGTGGTCACCGCCGCCGTCCGGGAGGACCTGCCCGTGGTGCTGGTGCTGGTGGACCCGGCCGACGACCGGGCCGCCGATCCGCCGTTGGACCGGTTGACCGCCGTGGAGCTGACAGGGGCGGACGGGGCGACGCTGCGCGCCACCGCGGCACGGCTGCGCCAGGACCGGCTCGGCGACACGCTGGTCTTCCTGACCGGGCCGGGGGGTCGGGACGACCTGGGGCAGCTGGGCGCGCTGCGCGGGCCGTACCCGTCGGTGGTGGTGGGGGTGTTCGGGGCGGACGGGCCGACGCCGGCCGACGCGGCCGGCCTGGTGGTGCTGGACGCGGCCGACGGCGCGGCGTTCGCCGCCGAGTGGGACGGGGTGCGCCGGTGGTGACCACCGCGCCCCGCGAGGCGGTCACGCCGGTAACCGCGCCGCCGGGTGGCGGCGCGACGGCGCGGGCGCTGCGCGCGGTGCCGGTGCCGGTGGCGCTGGTCGTGATGATCGGGCTGGCCGGCGTGGTCCTCGGCCGGGTGTACGCCGGTGACCTGCTGACCCGGCTGATGCTGGGCGCGGCGGTCGGCTCGGTGCTGGTGGGCGTGGTGGCCCGGCGGCTGCCCTCCTGGCTGGTGGCGCCGGTGTCGGTGCTGGCGATGGCCGGCTGGACGGCGTGGTCGCTGCGGCTGGCCGCCGCGCACGGCGCGGTGCCGGGCGGCTTCGCCGAGGTGGCCGGCGACGCCGCCCGCAACGGCATCCCCCGGCTGCTCACCGCGATGATCCCGGTCGAGCCGGCCCCCGACACGGTGCTGGTGCCGCTGGTGGCGGCCTGGCTGGCCGGGCTCGCCGGCACCGAGGTGGCGGTGCGCGCGGGGCGGGTGCTGCTCGGCTTCCTGCCGCCGGCGCTGCTCTACGCCGGTGCCCTCTACGTGGTGGGGCCGAACGCCGACCCGGCGATCTGGCCGTCGGTGGCGTTCGCCGCCGCGGCGGCGCTGGGCCTCGCGGCCCCCGCCGGTCGGGTCGCCGCCGGCGGCGCCGACCCGGCGGCCGGGCTCGCCCCGACGGTCCGGGCGGCCGTCCAGGCCCGGCTGATGGTGACCTCCGCGCTGGGCGTGGCCGTGGTGGTGGGGCTGGCCGCGCTGCTCGGCCCGGCGCTGGCTGCCCTTGTGAACGAGCGGCCGGTCGACCCGCGCCGCTACGTGCAGCCGCCCCGGGTGGAGTCGCTGGACGAGAACCCGCTGATCCGCATCTCCGGCTGGGCGCTGAACCCGGACCAGAAGCTGCTCGACGTCTCGACGGCGGCCGCCGGCGGCCCGGGCGGGCGGGAGACCCGGATCCGGCTGGCCGTGCTCAGCGACTACGACGGGGTGACCTGGCGGGTCGGGGCGACCTACCGCAACGCCGGACGGATCCTGCCGGCGGCACCACCCGGCAGCGGCGCGGTGGACACCGTCCGGCAGGAGATCACCGTGGCCGACCTGACCGGGCGGCTGCTCCCGGCGGTGGCCACTCCCCGCGAGGTCAGCGGCGCCCGGGTGGCGTACGACCCGGCGACCGGGACGCTGATCCGACCCGAGGGACTGACCCCGGGGCTGCGGTACACGGTCACCTCGCTGCGGGAACGCCCCGCCGCGAACCTGATCGCCACCGCCGACGTACCGGCCGGGGACGAGGTGGCCCGGGTGCTGCAGGTCGCCGACGGGGCACCGGAGCAGCTACGCCGGCTCGCCACCCAGCTGGCCGAGGAGAACGGCGCGCCGTACGCCCGGGCGGCGGCGATCGAGCAGTTCCTCGCCGAGCACTACCGGGTGGTGGCGGACGCGCCGAGCGGACACGCGTACCCGAATCTGAGCTTCTTCCTCTTCGGCCCGCGCGATGGTGGTGGTCAGCGCGGCACGTCCGAGCAGTTCGCGGCGGCGTTCGCGGTGCTGGGCCGGCTGACCGGGCTGCCCACCCGGGTGGTGGTGGGCTTCGAGTCGCGGGGCGACGGGCCGGTCCGGGCCGCCGACGCGTACGCCTGGCCGGAGGTGCTCTTCTCCGGCGTCGGCTGGGTGCCGTTCGACCCGCTGCCCCGACCGGACCAGGACCCCCGGCCGGTGGAGGAGGACTTCCGGCCGGCGCCGGAGGACCCGCCGCCGTCGGAGGTGCCGGAGCCGACCCTCGCGCCGACCGCCACCCCGCCGGCGGTGGCGGCGCCCCGCCCGGCCGGCGGGGACCGTGGCGTGCCGACGGCGGTGCTGGTCGGCGGCGGGAGCGGCGGTCTGCTGCTGGTGGTCGGGGCGGCGCTGGCGGCGCTGGCCGGGCTGCGCCGGGCGCAGACCCGGGACCGCCTGGAGCGGGGCGACCCGGCCGCGCGGGTCGCCGGCGCCTGGCGGCACGTCACCGACGCGCTACGGCTGGCCGGCCGTCCGGTTGGCCGGGACCTGTCCGCCACCGAGGTCGCCGCCCGGGCCCGCCGCGCGCTCGCCGAGGCCCGCACCGCCACCGACGCGAGCACGGCCGGAAGCAGCGCAGCCGACAGCGGCGCGCCCGGAAGCGGCCCGACCGGGGGCGGCGCGGCGGGCGAAGACCTAGACGAACTGGCGACGCTGCTCAATCAGGCGGCCTTCGCTCCCGCCACAGTGGACGCTGGGCAGGCCGATCACGCGACGGCGATCGCCCGCGACTACGCCGCGGCGCTGCGTGCCAGCCGCCCGGCCTGGCGCCGCCTCCTTTGGTCGGTCCACCCCGCCCCCCTCCGCTGGGGCCCCTGACCCCCGCCCCTGCTCGCGCACCCCGACCGTCACCCGGCCCTGAAAGCGGTCGACCAGCAGCCCACCCCGGCCGGTCGAGGCCAACCCCGAGGCCAGGATCTCGGTGCCGGTGGAGCCGGCCCGACGCAGCTCGTTGACCAGCTCCGTCGGCCGGCCCGGCGCATACCCGAGCACCCACCGGCCGTCGGTCGGCACGCCTTGCTCGGCCAGCCACCGGCGTGGCCCCGCACCGTCAGGCCCGTCGAGCTGCGCCCGGTAGAAGCGGGCCGCGACCTCCTTCCCGGCCAGCAGCCGGTCCCGCTCCGCGGAGGTCACGCCAGGGCCCGGGCGCGACCTGAGCGTGCAGCGACGCCGTCCGCAGCGCCAGGTCACGGGCCGCGTCGACGCGCTCGGCGGTCTCAGCCGGGACCAGGTCGCCGGGCTGCTCGGGCGCGGTCATGACGCCCGCTCGTCGTCGGGCTCACTCGCTGCCAGTACCCCTTGGCGCGCAGCCGCTCGAACAACCGTTGGTGGTACTCCAGGGTGGATGTGAGCTGGTCAATCTGGTCCTGCAAGCCCGCGATCGTGCCGTCCACAGTTCGCGGCCGTCCAAGGGGCGCGGATTCGTCGGTCATCGTGCCCCGTAGTGATCGACTACCCGCCCACGCTAGTCAGCCTGGACGCGCAGCGTCGAGGGGAATGAGCTGAGGCCACCCGCTCCCAGCGGCCCACCGACTTTGACGCTACGCCGGATTCACCACGCACGGTGAGCGGGGCAGTACCCGCGATGACATTGATGTATGTTCATGCAGTCGGGGAACGAGCAACTTCCATGGGAGGAATTTGTGCTTCGCAAGTTAGGCATGGCAACGATCCTGGCGCTGACCACCGCGCTGACCACGCTGTCGGCTCCTAGTGCCGCGTCCGCCAGCGGCATGACAACGGGGGCTTCTAACAGCCACGTCGTGTCCGCCAAAGGCAACGGGCCGGTGGTGCCGGGCGACAACGTCACCTACTGGGTGGAGAAGAACCCGCCGCCTCCTTCGAAGAGAGCTCTCAAGCTCGCCGCCGAACTGGAGAACTCGGTGACGCCGATGGCGAGCGGAGGCGGCTGCAAGAACACCGCGGGCTTGGGCGTCTGCATCAGCTGGAGCCAGAGCACGAGCCAGCTGAAGGGTGACTTCTACGTCAACTCCTGGAGCGGCGTCGTGTCCAACGGCACCGCCCGCCTGTACATCACCTACAAGGGCTCGTACTACTACCAGTACACCGTCCTGACCGACCACACCGGCCACTACCCGGTCGCCACCTTCACCACCTCCGGTAGCGGGTACGGCTACACCCTCGTCGACACCTTCAACAACAACGGCTCGTCGATCGGCGGTGGTACCAGCCCGTTCCAGTACTTCCCGTAAGAATCACTTGCGAGCAGGGGGGTGGCCACTTTTCCGGCGGCCACCCCCCTGCTCGCTGTCGACGCCCAGCCTGCGGCGCTACGGCATCTGACCGGCACGGTCGACGACCGTTACCTCCAAGATCACCTCGCGTCGGGACTGCGGGACAGCGTTCTCGGTCGTCGCCACGACTTGCCAGCCGAGGAACCGGTAGGTCCGCGGCTCAAAGATGAGGTCGTAGCGGTCGATGTCCCCGGAGAGGGACACGCCGATCCCGGAGCGGCCCGCAGCGTCCGTCATGGTGTCAGAGGCGACCACTCCGGGGATTTTCGTCGCCGCCTCGTACAGCGCCGCTCGCGACTGTGCGGGCAGGTATCCCCGCCGGATCAGCACTCCCACGTTGGCGAACGTCTCTTCGTTGCTTGCCGTGGTGCCGCCGTTCATCCGCCGCAGATAGTCCAACATCCTGGTGGCATCGGTTGGCAGCTTCTTCAGGTAGGCCGGCTCTGGGGTGCACGGCCGGGTCGAGCTCAGCAGGCTGCCGTCTGGCGCCCATTCCGCGGCCCGCCCGTTCCGGCACCCCGGGATCACGGTGGAGTGCCGGCCGCCGGCCGGCGGGTCGCTGACCCGGATCAGGCCATCATGGGCTCCGTCAACAGACATCCAGGAGCGGGTGAGGGTCGTCGCGGGATGGCCACCGTCGGGTGCGAATCCTTTCGTCGTGGTCAGGATGAACTGGTCCCCCCGCGGGACCGGAGTCTGGTCGGCCCGAGCGGCGTCTGCGGCCCGGTGAAGGATGTCCGCTGCCTGGGCGCTGGCGGCGGGCGGTTTTCCATCGAGGCTGACCACCGAGCCGATCAGCAGAGCGAGCGCCCCGGTCGTGGCTGCGACACCGACCGTCGCGAGTCTGCGGAATCGCGGCCGCACTGGTCTCGCTGAGCCAGCGATCATGCTGCTGACCTGCCCTCGCAGATGCGGTGGCGGCTCCACTGGTTCGAGCAGGGTTCTGACCTCGTCGATCATTTGCCGGTTGTTCACATCGACTCCTCTACCGCCCGCGTCGGGTCGTCGCCGCCGAGCGCGCTGCTGACTTTGCGGCGGGCACGGTTCAGCCGTGACCGCACGGTTCCGACGGGGATGCCGATCGCATGGGCGGTCTCCTCGTAGCTGAGCCCACCCCAAGCGATGAGCAACAAAACGTCGCGATCTCTGGCTGGCAGGTCGGACAAGGCTCGAGCCAGGCGTGCACGTAGCGCGTGAGCTGCTGCGCCAGCCACCGCCTGTTCCGCGGCATCTGGTACGACGTCGATCGGGCCGCATCGAGCCATAGCCCGGTAGTGCCCGCGTTCCCGCCGCCGATAGTGCGAGATCTCCTTGGTCAGGATGCCGAACAGCCACGGTCGCGCATCGGGCCGAGACACGTCGTAGCGGTGCCGGCGCCGGAAGGCGACCAAGAACGTCTCGGACACCACGTCGTCTACGACATCGGCGCCAACGCGCCCGTGGGCGTATCGGTACAACGCCGCTGCGTGCCGGTCGTAGAGAACCGTGAACATGGAATGGTTAGCCAGAGATGCCTTCACATACCACGCATCGGTTTTCTGCTCGGCGACGAGCTGCTGGTCAACCATCATGTTCGGCACTCCTGTCAGCTCGCCCCATGCAGACCCCCTCTACACCTGCCGGCTCCTCACCCATGTATCGCCACCCGGGCCCCTTCGAGTTCACGCAAGCGAGAGACGGCGTGGAGTCGCTGGCTGGGCGTGTCACCGGGTTGGCAGCGCTGTCGACCTGCTCGGTGCCGTGGCAGGTGTCTCCGTCGCCCAGCCGTAGTTCTCCCCCGAAATCAGCGACAACGCTGGTTCAACCCGGTGCCGCTTGTGCCGGAACCGGGTTGACCAGCGTTGTCGTAGATTTTTCGCTGATTCCTACCTACAGGCCGATCGTGTCAACGCCGCCTCAACCGTGACCACGGCCCACCGTGGTCCGGCTGAAACTGGACCACCTCGGTTTGGTTGATCTTTTAGTCGTTGGTCTTGTCCGCTGCGGGGACGCGGCCGAGGTCGCGGTCTTTGAGTCGGTAGCTGTCGCCCTTCATCGAGATGACTTCGGCGTGGTGGACGAGGCGGTCGATCATGGCTGCGGCGACGACGGGTCAGGTTCATCTCAGCTCCCCTGGCCGAGGCCGAGCCGGCCGATCAGCGCGCCGAGCGCGGCGGCGCCGCCGGAGGTGAGTTCCGGGGTGGGCAGCAGCGCGAGCACCGGCACGTCCACTCCGGCCTCGGCGTAGCGGAGCACCTCGGCGCGGCAGTGCTCGGGCGAGCCGTGCAGCACCAGCGCGTCGACCACCTCGTCGGGCACGGCCGCGCCGGCTCCCCGCCGGTCCCCCGCCGCCCAGGCCGCCCACATCGGGCCGAGCGTGCTCTCCCGGCCAAGCCAGCGGTGGAACTCGGCGTACGCGGGGACGGTGAGGTAGCTGGTGATCAGCCGGCGGCCGAGGGTGCGGGCGTAGCCGGCGTCCTCGGTCGGGCAGACGAAGATCCGGGCGACCACCTCGAAGTCGGGGCCGCGGCCGCCCAGCTCGGCGACGGCCTTCGGCACGTCGTCGGCGGCGAGCCAGTTGAGGATCACCCCGTCGGCCTCGGCCGCGGCGAGCCGGAGCATCCCCGGGCGCAGGGCGGCCAGCAGCACCGCCGGGGGTACGGCCGGCGGCCGTTCCAGGGTGAACCGGCGTACGGCGAAGGTGTCGAACGCGCCGTCGACGGTCTGTCCGCCCAGCGCGGCCTTGAGGAAGCGCAGCACGTCCCGGGTACGCCGGAACGGCTCGGTGAAGGCCACAGCGTTCCAGTCCCGCACCACCACGGGCGAGGAGGCGCCGATGCCGAGGCGGAACCGCCCCGGCGCGGCCTCGGCGAGCGCGGCGGCGCTCATCGCCAGCAGCCCGGGGCCCCGGGTGAAGACCGGGGTGATCGCGGTGCCCAGCTGTAGCCGCGGCTGCCAGGCAGCGGCCAGGGCGAGCGGCGTGAACGCGTCGGCGCCGTTGACCTCGGACGACCAGACGTCGGTGAAGCCGGCCCGGTCGAGGGCCGCGTAGACCGCGGCGTGGTCGGCGAGCGGGACCCCGCCCAGCGGCACGGTCATGCCCCATCGGTTCGTCACCCGGTCGATCGTGCCCGCTCCGACGGTCCCCGACAAGACGCGGCGGGTGCCGCGGATCGCCCGTTCCGGGCCGCGGCGGCGGCCCGAGGTGTTACGACTGCCAGGTGAGCTGGGCCGACGCCGGGGCGGGGCGACCATGACGACCGGCGGGCGCAGGGGCCTCCTGCCGGCGGGCGGCGACCCCTCGCGGGCGACGTTCCTCGAGCTCTTCTTCGACCTGGTCTACGTCTTCGTGCTCACCCGGGTCGGCGCCCGCGCGTTCGAGGACCTGGCGGTGGAGCCGGGGGGCAGTGAGGGCTGGGCGCCGGTGACCGGGGGCGGCAAGACGCTGCTGCTGCTCCTGGCGCTCTGGGCGGTGTGGCAGGGCACCGCCTGGACCACCAGCCGGTACGACCCGTACCACCTGGGGTTGCAGCTCATCGTGATCACCGCGCTGGTGGGGAGCATGGTGATGGGGGTGGCGGTCACCCGCGCCTTCAGCGCCGCCGGGGTGGCGTTCGCGGTGGCGTACGTGGTGGTGCAGGTGACCCGCCCGCTGTTGCTGCTGGTGTTCCTCGCTCCACAGGAGTACCGGCGGCTCAAGCTGCGGATGCTGATCGTGTTCAGCTTCAGCGGGCTGTTCTGGCTGGCCGGTGCGGTGCTGCCGACCAATCCGCGGGTGGTGCTCTGGAGTCTGGCCCTGCTGATCGAGTACCTGGCGGCCCGACTCGGCTGGCCGGTGCCCGGGCTGGGCCGGTCGACGGTGAGCAAGTGGCAGGTCGCCGGGGAGCACCTGGCCGAGCGGTACCAGCAGTTCTTCCTCATCGCGCTCGGCGAGACCATCCTGGTCGCCGGGCTCACCCTCAACGGCGGCCCGTACGGCGCGGCCCGCACCGGGGCGTTCGCTGTCGCGATCGCGACGTCGGTGCTGCTGTGGCGGATCTACGTGCAGCGGGCCGGGCAGATCCTCGGCGAGGCGGTGATGAAGGCGGCCCACCCGGCGAACATCGCCCGGTCCGCCGCGGACACCCATCTGGTGATGGTGCTCGGCCTGGTCGGCACCGCGATCGGTTACGAGCTGGCGATCGAGCATCCGTTGGGCCACAACGAGTGGCCGTGGCTGGCGATGACCGTCGGCGGCCCGGCGCTCTACCTGGCCGGTCGGGCCCGCTTCGAGTACGAGGTCTTCGCCCGGGTGTCGCCGTCGCGCTGGGTCGCCATCCTGGTGCTGCTGGCCCCGGCGCCGGTGCTGGTGCACCACGCGCCGGTGATCGCCGGGGCGGTGGTGGTGGTCGTGCTGGCGGCGGTGGCGGTGGCGGACGCCCGCCGGGCCCGGGGCGCGCCGCCCGAGCCGGCCGCGCCGCCCTTCTGACCGCGGGGCGTCCGCTTCCGGCGCGCGGCGTTAACCTCCACGGGTGACCTTCTCCATCGTGGCCCGTTCCGCCGACGGCCTGCTGCACGGCGTCGCGGTCGCCAGCAAGTTCCTCGCCGCCGGTGCGCTGGTACCGGCCGCCGAGGCCGAGGTCGGCGCGATCGCCACCCAGGCCCACGTCAACCTCGCCTACGGCCCGCAGGGGCTGGCCCTGTTGCGCAGCGGCGTGGCCGCCGCGGACGTGGTGGCCGGCCTCGTCGCCGCCGATCCGGGCCGCGACGACCGCCAGCTCGGCGTCGTCGGGGCCACCGGGGTCGGCGCCACCTGGACCGGCCCGCGCTGCCACGACTGGGCGGGCGGCCAGGCCGGCGACGGCTGGGCGGTGCAGGGCAACATCCTCGCCGGCCCGCACGTCGTCGACGCCGTCCGCGACGCCTGGCTGGGCGGGGAAGCGCTGGCCTTCCCCCAGCGGCTGCTCGCCGCGCTGCACGCCGGCGACCGGGCCGGGGGCGACCGGCGTGGTCGGCAGAGCGCCGGCATCCTGGTGGTCCAGCGCCGCGGCGGGTACGCGGGCACCGGCGACAACCTGGTGGACCTGCGGGTGGACGACCACCCGGACCCGGTCACCGAGCTGGGCCGGCTGCTCGACATGCACACGCTGCTCTTCGGCAAGCCGGATCCGGAGACGCTGCTGGACCTGGCCGGGCCGCTCGCCGACGAGGTGGCCGGGCTGCTGGCCGCCGTCGGGCACCCGGTCGGCGGGGCCGGTCTGGACGACGCGCTGGCGTCCTGGGCCGGCGTGGAGAACCTGGAGGAGCGGCTGGTCCCGGGACGGATCGACCCGATCGTCCTGGCCCACCTGCGCGGCAGCGTCCCGCACGTCCCCGCGCCCCGCCCGGCCCCCTGACCCCACGCCCGGGCGCGAGCGGACGGGCGGCGGGTCAGCCGCCGAAGGCGAGCCAGCGGAAGCCGGCCGCCTCGGCCTGGGCCCGCTCGGAGGTGGTCAGCGGCGTCCGGCCGGTGGCCTTGCGGACCAGGGTGAGCGGGTCCGCGCCGAGTCCGGCGGGGACCGGCCGCCCGCCCGCGAGCAGTTCGACGATCACCTCCGCCGCCGCCGGGGTGAGCCAGGGTTCCCGGTCGAGGGCCACCGCCAGATCGAGGCCGTGCACGCCCACCTCCACCACCCGGGTGACCAGGAAATCGGCCAGCGTCATCGCGTCGCCGTGCCGGGTACGCACCACCCGGTCGGCCGGCTGCCCGCCGACCGCCGCGTCGGTGGCCCGCCAGGCGGCGGCGAAGGCGGCGGCCACCTCCCCGGGCTCCCGGGCCGCCGCCTCGCGGGAGCCCCGAGCGGTGCCCGCGACCCGGGCCTCCCGGCGGCCGGCCTCGATGCGGGCGGCGTCGATGCGGGCGGCGTCGACCTCGGGGGTGAACTTCGCCGCGCCGAA
The DNA here is from genome assembly GCF_059089345.1 of Micromonospora sp. BS32. Taxonomy (NCBI): domain Bacteria; kingdom Bacillati; phylum Actinomycetota; class Actinomycetes; order Micromonosporales; family Micromonosporaceae; genus Micromonospora; species Micromonospora sp. BS32. The sequence continues at coordinate 106,333 of NZ_JBSSHR010000011.1, read as the reverse complement.
GTAGTCGGCCGCGTCCACCTCGGCGCGGGGCGGGGCGGGTGCGGCGATCATGTCGACCAGGCGTCCGGCGCCGGTGCGGACGTGCGCGACGAGGTCGCGTACCGCCCAGGGCGGGCAGGGGGTCCGGCGGTCCAGGTCCCCCACGGTCAGGGTGCGCAGCACACCGTCCAGCTGGGCGCACTCGTCCCGAAACGCCGTCCATACCCGTTCCACGGCTCGTACCCTCTCACGCGGTTTCAGCGTCCCGCACCCGGGTACGCGCCGGGCCGACGAGAGGGGCGGGCGAGAGATGGCCGGAATCATGCTGCGCAGCACCGCGTTCAACGACCACGACCTGCTGCCGGGGCGCTTCTCCCGGGACGGCGGGAACGCCTCACCGCCGCTGGAGTGGTCGGACGTGCCGGAGTCGGCCACCGAGCTGCTCCTGCTGGTGGAGGACCCGGACGCCGGGCGGAGTCCGTTCCTGCACTGGCTGGTCACCGGGATCTCCCCATCGTCCGACGGGGTGGCCGAGGGCACGGTCCCGGCCGGCGGGCGGGAGTGGCCCAACGCCTTCGGCACCACCGGCTGGAGTGGCCCGCACCCGCCCCAGGGCGAGGAGGCGCACCGGTACTTCTTCCGGCTCTACGCCCTGGAACGCCCGCTGGATCTGGCCGACGCGCCGCAGGCCGCCGACGTGCACGCCGCGCTGGCCGGCCGGGAACTGGCCAGCGGCACCATGGTGGGCACCTACCGGCGCTAGCCCTTGACCCTGGGCACCAGGCGGTGCACCGAGAGCAGCAACAGCGCCGCCACCACGCCCATCGTGCCGGCGATGCCGGCGGCGCTGCCCGCGTACCCGACGAGGAGGGGGCGGCGGCCCAGTTCGTCCACCGGCACCTGCTGCTGGTCGAGCAGCCAGGACAGGGCCAGTGCGCAGCCGAGGACCGCGAGCAGCCCGCCGCCGCCGAGCACGGCTGCGGCGACCCGGTGCGCGTCGGCGGAGGTGACCAGCGCCTGTTGATGCTGGAAGAGCAGGAGCAGGAACCCGGCCAGCGCCGCCCACACGCCGACGATCAGGAAGGCGGCGACCGAGTCGCTGGGCCGGTGCCAGCCGGCGGAGAGGGTGGCCACCCCGGCGGCGGCGGCGTACGCGACGCCGAGGAACGCGCCGAGCGGGCGGACCTTGGCGGGGAGCACCAGGATCAGCGCGAGCGCCACCGAGGCGGCGATGGTGGCGTGGCCGCTGGGCAGGCTGTTGCCGACCGCGTCGCGTTCCGGGTCGATGCCGAGTGCGGGCCGCTCGATCAGGTGCTTGAGCACCTGGGTGCTGACGTTGGCGCCGGCTATCAGCAGGGTCGCCGCGAGGGCCAGCGCCTTGCGGCCCCGGATCAGCGCGATGAAGCCGATCACCACGGTGGTGGCCACCAGCGACACGATCGACATCGCGTTGAGGATCCGGTTCACCGGCCCGTCGATCCGGTCCTGGCCGATTCGGTTTCCCGTCAGGGCGACGGTGTCCAGCCACTGGCCCGTGCCGCTGTGCACCGCGAACCGCCACAGCACGACGAGCGCGGCCGCCTGGGCCAGAGCCAGAACGACCAACCAGACCGCGGTCCAACCCCTTGCCATCGCGCGCACCCGCACACCGTAGCGGTCGGGGCGGCACGTCGCTCACTGGGTCGTACCCGCGTCCCGGCCGCGGCGGGCCCGGGATTCGCCGCAAACGTAAAGGGAGAGGCCGCCACGGGGGGAGCGGCCTCTCCGAGAAATACGGTACTCCGTCGCGCGACGTCGTGTGATCCCGCGAGGCCCTCTTTTTTCGCGGCTTTTCCGCGTCGGCGCGGGCGCGGGCGGTGGGGTGGGCCGGTCGGTCCGCTGCGTCGGCCGGACGACCGACCCATCCCCGACCTGACCGTGGGCGTCAGGTCGCCCGCCGACCGGGCGGCCCGCTCCCCCGGGCCCGGTCGGCCTCCGGGTGGGTGACGTCGCGCCACCCACCCGGAAGGGTCAGCTCACCCGTTCGGGAAGAGGTTGCCGTAGTCGGCGTACGCCATGGCCACGTCCGCCTGCGCCCAGAACCGGTGGTAGTTGAACGCCGGCTCCGCGCCGCCGTTCAGGTAGGCCTGCACCTTCGGCCAGTCGGGGTCGTTCTTGTAGAACGACCGGATGTCGAGGAAGCTCTTGCCGGCGGCGATGGCGTCGCCGTTGGGCATCTTCCCGGTCCAGCCGGCCGGGACGTAGAGGCCCTGGCCGTCGGCGGCGGTGTAGACGTCGTCGAAGCGCTGGTAGTCGCCGCGCTTCTCGGTGGTCGACACGCCCTTGGTGTCGCTGGCCGCGTAGAGCGCGTCGAGCAGGCCCTTGGCGGTGTCCTTGGCCGCCACGTTCCCGGACTTCGCCGCGTACGCGATCAGGGTCCGGGCGTAGGCGGCGGCGACGCCGACGTCCTGGCTCTTCACCGTCACCGTGACGTGCAGGCCGGTATTTGCCTGCGGGTTGGCCGGGTCCCAGTTGTTGGGCTGGCCGGTCCACTTCAGGTCCGACGGGATGGACCAGTTGGCGCCGACCGTGGTGTTGGCGATGGCCCACGGCACCCACTTGTCGAGCAGCGCCTTGGCCTTGGCGTTGCCGGTCTGCAGGTACAGCTCGGCGATGCGCTGCATCGACCAGGCCTGCATGCCGAACCACTGGTTGGACGGGGGGTCGTTGTAGACGGGGTCGACGTCGTAGAACATGCCGTAGAAGGTGGCGGTGCCGGCCGGCGGCAGGGCGTAGCTGCCGTCCCAGCTGTTGGTGGCGCCGCCGGCGATGCCGCCCTCGGCGGACTGGAGCCAGGTGTAGAACTCCAACTGCCGGTCGAAGCTCTTCTGCCAGTCGGCGACCGCGGTCGGCGACTTTGGCTTGAGCTCCGGCACGTTGGTCAGCGCCCACGCGGCGAGGGGGTTCTGGTAGCCGAAGTGGTTGTGGCTGGAGCCGATCCGCCAGGACCAGTTCTGCGTGGGGTCGTACGCGCCGCCCCAGGCGTAGTACCAGGACATCAGGTAGTGCGCCGAGTCCTTGCCGCTGCCGGCCGGGCAGGTGCTCGCGCCGACGCAGTTGCCGATCTTCTTGAAGTACTTGTCGAACATCGCGTAGCGCAGGTAGTCACCCATCTTGGCGGCCTTGGCCACGGTGGCCGCCACGTCGGCCTGCTTGCCCTGGGCCTTGGCCCAGGTCAGCGCCCAGTAGGCGGCCTGCACGGCGCGGGCGTCGGCGTCGGGGGCGTTGGTGTACTTCCACTGCTTGGCCGGCGCGCTGCCCTCCTTGACGAACAGATCCAGGTAGCCGTACTGGCCGCCGTGGGCGAAGGTGTCGCAGGACGGCTGCGGGATGGTCTCCCACACCGACTCCTGGGTGCCCCGCTGGAACGTGTTGATGTACGCGGGCCGGGTGGTGCCGTCACCGCAGTGGCCGAAGCCGTAGGTGTTGTCGACGTCCATCAGCCAGTGCATGCCGTAGATGTCGCCGGTGCCGTAGGTGCTCTGCAGTTCGGAGCGGAGCGGGTCCTGGCCGACCGGCACCGACGGCTGGAGCTGCGACGGGTACTGGCTGGGCAGGTTGTACTCGGCGGCGTACTGGGCCGTACCCGGAGCCCCGGCCGTCGGCTGGTCGGCGTGCGACGGAATTATGTATTTCTCCATCACCGTCCAGGCGTTGTTGAACGGGGCCCAGTTCTCGGTGACCCGGCCGTACTGGGCCTCCAGCCAGAGCCAGAAGCTGAACGCCTCCGAGGTGGTCTCGTGGCCGTGGTCGGGCGCCTCGACGATCAGCGTCTCGACCGAGTGGTACGGCACGCCCTCCGGGCTGAAGTACCCGGAGTTCTTGATCTTGCCGTACTGGTCGAGGAACCGCTTGATGTACGCGTTGTCCCCACCCGGCACGTCGTTGTCGACCTCGGTGGCGGTGATCGCCAACGGGGCGAGGCCGGTGGCCGAGGCGGTGACGGTGGCGGTGCCGCCGAGGGTGTCCACGTCCTCGGCCGCGGCGACCGTGACGTTCACCCCGGTGTTCCAGTTCGTCGGGGTCAGCGTCACCGAGGTCGGCGAGACGGTGAGGTCGGTGTCGCCGGTGCGGGTCAGGGTGACCGGCACGTTCGCGGCGGGGGCCGCGCTGAGCTTCAGGTTGACCGAGGTGGTGCCGCCCTCGCTGACGCTCACCGCGGACGGGGTGGCCACCAGCACCGGGCCGGAGGCCGGGCTGACGGTGAAGGACTTCTCCGCCACCGCGATGCCGTTGGCGTTGTCGTACGCCTTGGCCTGCACGGTGTAGCTGCCGGCGGGCAGGTCCTCCAGGGTGTAGCCGTACGGTGCGCCGGTGTCGGTATTGACCAGCAGCCCGTTGCGGTAGAACTCGACCTTCGCGATCGTCCCGTCGGGGTCGCTGGCGGTCGCGGTCAACGGCACGTCGGCGGGCGCCTCGAAGGGGCCGGCCGGCAGGCCGAGGGAGACCGTCGGCGGCTGGTTGGCGGGGGTGCCGTTGCAGGCGACCCCGTTGAGGGTGAAGGCGGTGGGCTTGGGGTTGCTGCCGGAGTAGGCGCCGTTGAAGCCGATCGTGGTGGAGGCGCCGGTGCCGAGGCTGCCGTTCCACGACTCGTTGGTCGCGGTGACCTCGCTGCCGGTCTGGCTCCACCTCGCCGACCAGCCCTGGGTGACCCGCTGGGAGCTGTTCGGGAAGGCGAACTTCAGGGTCCAGGCGTTGACCGCGTCGCCCAGGTTCTTGATGGTGACGTTGGCGGTGAATCCGGTGTTCCAGTCATTGGTCGCGTAGACCACGTCGCAGGCGGGGGCGGCCTGTGCGGCGCCGGCCGGCAGGGCCACTCCACCGACGGCGAGGGTGGCGGCGGCGAGCATCGCCGTGCGGCGACGTCTTGCCCAGAGTCTCATGTGCGCGGTGTCTCCTCGGACCGGGCCGGGGCCGTACGGGCCCCGGCGGAGCACCTCCACGCGGAATGCAGGGGTACGCGGGGGGACGGAGGCGCTCGGGAAAGGTGGTCGGTCGGGGACGGCCGGTGTGCTGCGGGGCAGCACGGATGCCGTCTCCCCGGGGTGCCGTCCGGGAGACCCGGATGCCCTCGGCGACCCACGCTCGCGCCAGCTGGCTCCACTGCGTCGAATCGACAGGTGCCATGGAAGCGCTCCCACGACAAGCGTCCCAGCTCGACGCAGAGCCATGTTTCGATCTCGTTTAGGGGCTTTCACAAAGGCGTGACGGGCGTTACAGTCGCAACATCGCCGATGGGAGCGCTTCCATCGACGGAGATGCACCAAAGAGATCGACCGTGGTCGCCCGATCACGGACACCAGCCATGGGGCTGACGACGGGCCAGCCCGGACGCCGTCGCCAGCCGACACCCACCCAGCACGGAGGGAGGTGGAACCAGAGCCACTCGCGTGGCCCGGCTCCCGCGCGACACGCACGGCCGAACGCCAATTCCACACGTGCGTGTGTGCACTGAAGGTGGGGGCGGGGGTTGCCCTCCCCCGTCCCCACACTAAACCCCCGTACTCGACGGAAAAAGAGGCCGACGGGACAGGCGCGGCGCGCCGTCCGGCCGGCCTCGCGCGCTATCCGCGTCCGAACGGCCGGCCCGCCCGGCCCGGTGACGGCCGCCCCCACTGCTTCCCCCATCCCGGCTGCCCCCGCGCGGCCCTCTAGGCTGACGGTCTACCCCTTCGGCGGTCCGGCCCGTCGCACGCCTGCGCTGGGAGCGCTCCCGGCCGTCGGGGTGGCCGCACCCTGAGGAGAACTTCCATGTCGATCCTGACCCGACGGCGTCTACTGCGCCGCGCCGCGCTCTCCGCCACCGCCACCGCCACCGGCGGCGGTGGCGCCGGCGCCGGCGCCACCGCCGCCGGCCGCGGAGCCGCCGTGGCCGCAGCCGGCAGCCTGGCCGCCGGCTGCGACGGCCCGCCGGCCGACGAGCCGACCGCCGACCCCGCCCCGGCCGGGCTGCGCTTTCCGGCCGGCTTCGGCTGGGGCGCCGCCACCTCGGCGTACCAGATCGAGGGCGCCGCCAAGGAGGACGGCCGGGGCGAGTCGATCTGGGACACCTTCAGCCGTACGCCCGGCCGCACCCGCAACGGCGACACCGGCGACGTGGCCGCGGACCACTACCACCGCTGGGCCGCCGACCTCGACCTGATGCGCGACCTCGGGCTGCGCAGCTACCGCTTCTCCGTCTCCTGGCCCCGGATCCAGGCCGACGGCACCGGCGCGCCCAACCAGCGGGGACTGGACTTCTACCGCCGGCTCGTCGACGGCCTGCACGAGCGCGGCATCGCCCCGATGGTCACCCTGTTCCACTGGGACCTGCCGCAGGCGCTCCAGGACGCCGGCGGGTGGGAGAACCGGGACACCGCGCACCGCTTCGCCGACTACGCCGACGCCGTCTTCCGTGGCCTCGGCGACCAGGTGCCGGTCTGGCTGACCGTCAACGAGCCCAAGACCGTGGTGCAGAACGGCTACCTCTGGGGGCACCACGCGCCCGGCCGACAGGACCCGGACGCCGCGTACCTGGTCGCCCACCACCTCCAGCTCGCCCACGGCCTGGCCGTCCGCGCGCTGCGTGCCACCGGTTCCGCCGCCCGGATCGGCCCGGCGCTCAACCTGCACCCCTGCTACCCGGCCGACGACACCGCCGAGGCCGCCGCCGCCACCCGGCTCTACGACGGGTACGAGAACCGCCTCTACCTGGATTCCGTCCTCAAGGGCGCGTACCCGACGGACGTCCTGGCCGACCTCGGCCCGACCAGCCGGATGGCCCGCGGCATCCGGGACGGCGACCTGGAGGTGATCTCCAGCCCGGTCGACCTGCTGGCCGTGCAGTACTACACGCCGATCTACGTCACCGCCGCCGGCGGCACCGTCCAGCGCTGGCCCACCTCCGAGGCGGAGTGGCAGCAGATCTATCCGGACGGGATGTACGACATCCTGACCCGGGTCACCCGCGACTACGGCCGTATCCCGATCACCGTCACCGAGAACGGCCTGCCCTGCCCGGACACCCTCGACGCGGACGGCACCGTGGACGACGCCGGCCGGATCGCCTTCCTGCGGGACCACCTCGCCGCCGCCCACCGGGCGATCGCCGACGGCGTGCCGCTGGAGAGCTACCACGTCTGGTCGCTACTGGACAACTTCGAGTGGGCCGAAGGGTACGACCAGCGCTGGGGACTGATCTACGTGGACTACCCGACCCAGCGCCGCGTCCCCAAGCGCAGCGCGCACTGGTACCGGCAGGTGATCCGGGCCAACGGGCTGTAGAGCCACCGGCCGGACCGCGTGGGGGCGGTCCGGCCCGGCCGAGGTCAGCGCGGCAGCGCCTGCTGCAACTCCGCGCGCAGCGCCGGGGTCAGCATCTCGCCGGCCTGCTTGGCCAGCCGGGCCATCTCGTAGCCCACCACGCCGATGTCGGCGTCCGACCCGGCCAGGGTGGCCAGGATCGAACCGTCGCGGATCTGCATGACCAGGAAGTAGCCACGGCCCATCTCGACGACCGTCTGCTTCACCACGTCCCCGTCGAACATCTGCGCCGCGCCGGCGGTGATGCTCATCAGGCCGGAGGTCACCGCGGCCAACTTGTCCGCGTGGTCACGGGGCAGGTGGGCCGAGGTCGCCACCAGCAATCCGTCCGAGGAGACGACCACCGCGTGGGCCACCCCCGGCACCCGCTCCGCGAACGCGTTGACCAGCCAGCTCAGGTCCCGCGCCTCCTGGCTCAACGTCATCACTGTCGTCCCCCTTCACTGCGTACACCGGCCGGCGGCAAGGTTATCTCCGTCGTTTCCTCGGCCTCCGCGCGGCGCACGCCGCTGTAGAGCCGGGACAGCATCCCACCGACCGCCTCCGGGTCCGGGTCGACCCGGGCCGGCCCCGCCGCCTCGGGGCGCGCCGGCTCGGTGACCGCGGAGAGCTGGGCCATCGGCACCCGTACCGGCAGACCCCGGTCGTTGGTGCCGGCCGTCACCGGCATCGGCGGCGGCACGGGCGTCGTGCCCGCGGTGGACACCGGCGCGTCCGGCGCTGGTCCCTGCCGGGACCACCAACCACCGCCGGTCGCCACCGGGTCGGGCCCGGCGGTACTCAGCACGTCCTCCGCGCGGACCGCCAGCGGGCGGGGCGCGGCGGGCGGCGGCGTCGGATCGGGCCGCCGGCCGGCCACCGGCAGCTCGGCCCGCTGCATTGGCACGGCCGGGCGGGCCGGCGCGCCGGGCCGGGTGGCCCCGGCGACCGCCGTGGTGAGCATCCGCAGCGAGGCCGGCTGGTCCAGCCCCGGCGCCGGGGCCTGGGCGAGCAGCGCGGCCGGGAGCAGAACCCGGGCCATCAGGCCCTCACCCGCGCCGGCCAGGCGGACCCGGACACCGTGCCGGGCGGCGAGGTGGCTGACCACGAACAGACCCATCCGCTCGGACGCGGAGACGTCCGCCGCCGGCGGGGCCGCCAGCACGGCGTTGGCCTGTTCCAGGGCGGTCGGACTCATGCCGAGCCCCTGGTCGACGATCTCCACCAGCGCCCCGCCCCCCTCGGCCCGGGCGGTCACCCGGACCAGGGTGTCCGGCCGGGAGAACGCGGTGGCGTTCTCCAGCAGCTCGGCCAGCATGTGCACCAGCTCGCCGACAGCGTGCCCCACCACGTGCAGGTCGGCCACCGACTCGTGGCGGACCCGCTGGTACTGCTCGATCTCGGCGCTCGCGGCGAGCAGCACCGCGCCGAGACCCACCGGTCGGTTCCACCGCCGGGTGGACTCGGTGCCGGCCAGCACCAGCAGGCTCTCGTCGTTACGGCGCATCCGGGCGGCCAGGTGGTCCAGCTTGAACAGGTTCTCCAGCTGGTCCGGGTCGGCCTCCTCCCGTTCCAGGTCGTCGAGCAGCTCCAGCTGCCGTTCCACCAGCACCTGGCTGCGCCGGGCCAGGTTGACGAACATCGCGTTCACGGTACGGCGGGTCTCCGCCTGTTCGACCGCGACGCTGACCGCGCTGCGGTGCACCGCGACGAACGCCTCGGCCAGCTCACCGATCTCGTCGAGCGAGCGGACCACCGCGGGCGCCACGTCGATGGTGGGCACGCCGCCGTTGACCGCCCGGAGCCGGTCCAGGGCGTGCGGCAGCTCGATCTGCGCGATCCGCAGGGCCTGGCCGCGCAGCAGCTGCATGGAGTTGGCGATGGACCGGCCGATCAGCAACGCCAGCAGGACAGCCAGCCCCAGCACCACCAGGATGCCGCCGACCACCAGCAGGGTGGCCCGCAGCTGGTCGCCGCTGACCTCGTCGGCCTGGGCCACCGCGTCGTCGAGCACCTGCGTCTCCAGCTGGCGCAGCAGCTCCTGCCGGTCCTCGCTGGCCGCCCACCACTGCGGCGCCGGCAGCACCGCCGGCTGGGCGGTCCCGCTTGGCAGGCTCTTCTCCTCCAGCTTGGCGGCCGTGACGAAGGCGGCGTCGCGCGACGTGCGGTCGTAGAGCTCGACCTGCCGGTCGCTCGCGGCGACCCGGAAGGCGCCCAGCGCGGCGAGCTGCTGGGCCCGCAGGTCGGCCAGGGTGATCGGGTCGTCGATGTCGTACCGGCCGACACGGGAGGCCTGGTAGAGCTGGCCGCGGATGCGGGACGACAATTCCTTGACCCGGGCGAGCTGCACGTACCGCAGCACCGCGTCGGTCAACTCCGGGTGCTCCTCCCCCGGCGTCGGCTCGGCCAGCAGCTTGAGCAGCGCCTCGACGCTGCGGTGGTAGTTGCTGAGGATGGTGTCGCTGTTGAGCACCGCCGGCGGGATCGCCGCCCGGATGTAGACCACCTGGTCGTACGCCTCCAGCGCCTCGGCGTACGCGACCCGCCAGGCCGCGTCGGCGTCGGCCAGCGGCCCGGCGGCCGTGCGCAGCTCACCGAAGGCCTGGTCGGTGGCGGCCTGCAACGGCTTCAGCGCGGCGGCCGCCGCGTCCCGGTCGGCGCTCCGGTCGGCCCGGCGCAGGTCGGCCAGTTCACCCGCCGACCGGTCCCGCTCCTGCTGGAGGCGGTCGATCGCGGTGGTGATCTGCCGGCCGATGCCGACCTGCCGGGCGAAGTCGCTCAGTGCCGTGGTCCGCCCCACCAGGCCCGTGGTCTGCACCCCGGCCAGCACCAGGAAGGCCACCGTCGGGATGACCAGGACGGTGGCGAGCTTGGTCCGCATCCGCCAGTCCCGCAACCGCATCGGCGACCGCCGCCGATGCGGCATCACCGTCTCATCGAACCGGTTGCGGCGGTGCGACTCCGCGTCCCGGTCCAGTTCGGGAGCTGCCACCACACCTGCCTCCTCGGTCCCCCGCTCACCTTCGTCGGGGAGCGGGCTCCATCCAACCAGGCCCGGGAGCTGTGTCAACGGGATGGCCTGAGCGAACGGTCAGGAGGTCGCGCGGCGCCCGGCGGCGGCCGGCGGTGTGTCCTGCGCCGTGGGTCCGCTGTCGACGAGCCGACCCGCCTCGGCGACCCGGCCCAACGCCACCAGCGCGGCGCCGGTGGCACCGATCTCCGGTTCCGCCCGGTGGCGTACCGGCCGGGGGGCGAGCGCCGCCGCGAAGGCCGAGCGCCACCACGCCGAGGCGCTCATCGCTCCCCCGCCCAGCACCACCTCGACCGGGAGGTCCACCGTGGACTCCAGCACCACCAGGTCATCGGCGACCATCCGGCACAGGCCGGTCATCAGGCCAGCCAGCATGTCCACCGCCGTGTTGGCGAAGCTCAGGCCGCTCAGCTCCCCGGCTCCGGCCGGCGCCAGGCCGGGCGGCCGGTCACCGCCGAGCCGGGGATTGGTCGGGACGCCGCCGTCCGGCGGGATCCGGGCCAGCGCGGCCTCCAGTTCGGCCCGCTCGGGCAGCCGCAGCTCCCGCTTGGCCCAGGCGAACAGGTTGCCGCCGCAGGAGTAGGCGGCGCCGGTGACGACGTGCTGGTGGTCCACCCGGTAGCGCCAGAGCTCCTCGGGCAACGGCGGCAGCTCCTGACCGGCGGGGACCCGCTGCACCAGGCGCACCGCCGCGGAGGTGCCCACGGTCACCGCGGCCCGCCGGGCGTTGACGCAGCCGGAGCCGACGTTGGAGGCGGCCCCGTCGCCGACCGGCGCCGACCAGTCCGCGCCGGCCAGCTGCGGCCAGCGCCGGGCGTGCTCGGGTCGCAGCCGGCCGCGCCAGTCCATCGGGGCCAGCTCAGGCAGCTCGCCCGGGCGGGTGCCGGCCAGCTCGCAGGCCTCGGCGTCCCACTCCAGGGTGCGCAGGTCGAGCAGCCCGGTGCCGGACGCCATCGACACCGACATCGGCGCGGCGGTGAGCAGCTCGCCGAGGACGTACTCGACCAGGCCGGCGAACCGCGCGGGCGGGGTCCCGGCGCGCGCCCGCAGCCAGGGCAGCCGGACCGACCAGTAGCAGCGGTGCCACCAGGCCCCGGTGCGCTGGTGGAAGGCGTCCGGCTCGGCCGGGCCCGGCGCTCCGGCCGGCGGCTCCGGCCGGGTGTCCATCCAGGTCAGCACCGGCCCGAGCGGGGTGCCCGCGCCGTCGAGCGGCACCATCGAGTGCCACTGCGCGGAGACCGCGACCAGGGCCACGTCGCGCAGGCGGCCCGCCGCTGCCAGCTCGTCCACGCACTCCACGAGGCAGGCCAGGTAGCCGGCGGCGTCGAGGGTGCCGGCGCCCTCGTCGTCAACGCTCAGCCGCACCTTGCGCCGGGCCAGCGCCCCCGGCAGCGGTGCGGCGTCGGCGTCGAGCACCAGTCCGCGTACCGAGGAGGTTCCCAGGTCGAGAGCGAGAATGTTCATCGCCGGTCACGGTACCCGGCAACCGGGCCGGCGAAGCCTCGATCGGCGGGCGCCGCGGCACCGGTGTCGGGCAACCGCTTCCGCGCCGGGCGAGGCCCGCGTAGGGTGTCTGCATGCTCGCGCATCTGTCCTGCTGGTGGCCCGCCGACCCGGCGGCCACTCCCCGCGCGTAGCTTCACCCACGCGGCCGCCCGACGAGGCGGCCGCCGGTCTCTCCCGGCTCCCGGGCCGCCCCGCCGGTCGGCACGGCCCCGGAGGAGACCCGATGACCCGCCCGCTCGACCTGCTCGCCGCCGTGGCCCGCGGCGCCGATCCCGGCCCGTTCGCGCTCGTCCGCCGCGAGGGCGCCGACCACCTGGACCTCTTCACCGGTCCGGTACGCGTCGCCGCCCGGCTGGCCGACCTGCCCGTCCCGGACGTCGCCGCCGGGCCCGGCACGCTGGCCCTGGTGCCGTACCGGCAGATCACCGAACGGGGCTTCGACTGCCGCGACGACGGCACGCCGCTGGAGTACCTGGAGATCACCGGGCACGACCGGATCGCCCTGGCCGACGCGCTCGACGCCCTGCCGGACGCGCCGGTGGCCACCACCGGCGCCGGCTTCGACGTCGGCGACGACGAGTACGCGGGCATCGTCGAGCGGGTGCTGGCCGAGGAGATCGGGCGCGGCGAGGGGGCCAACTTCGTCATCCACCGCACCCTGCGGGCCACCGTGCAGGGCCCGCCGCTGCGGGCCGGGCTGGCCGCGCTGCGCCGGCTGCTGGGCGGCGAGCGGGGCGCGTACTGGACGTTCCTGGTCCACACCGGGACCCGCATCCTGGTCGGGGCGAGCCCGGAACGGCACGTCAGCGTCGACGACGGGCTGGTGATGATGAACCCGATCAGCGGCACCTTCCGGCACACCGGCGCCGCCGCCGATCGGGACGAGCTGCTGCGCTTCCTGCGCGACCCCAAGGAGGTCGAGGAGCTGTACATGGTCCTCGACGAGGAGCTGAAGATGATGGCCACCGTCGCCGAGCACGGCGGCCAGGTCGTCGGGCCGTACCTGAAGGAGATGGCGCACCTGGCGCACACCGAGTACCTGCTGGCCGGGCGCGGCTCCCGGGACGTGCGGGAGGTGCTGCGGGAGACGATGTTCGCCCCCACGGTGACCGGCAGCCCGATGGAGAACGCCTGCCGGGTGATCGCCCGGCACGAGCGGACCGGGCGACGCTACTACTCGGGGGTGCTGGCCCTGCTGGGCCGCGACGCGCAGGGGCGGCAGACGCTGGATGCGCCCATCCTGATCCGGACGGCGGAGATCTCCCCCGCCGGGGAGCTGCGGGTGCCGGTCGGGGCGACCCTGGTGCGGCACTCCAGCGCGGCGGGCGAGGTCGCCGAGACGCACGCCAAGGCCGCCGGGGTGCTCGCCGCGCTCGGCCTGGGCCCGCAGGCGCCGGCGGCCGGCGCCGGTCCGGCGGTACGCCTCGCCGACGACCCCGAGGTACGCGCGCTGCTCGCCGACCGGAACACCCCGCTGGCCCGGTTCTGGCTGGACCAGCGGGCGCCCGGGGCGACCGTCCTGACCGGGCTGACCGGCCGGCGGGCGCTCATCGTGGACGGCGAGGACACCTTCACCGGGATGCTCGCCCACCAGCTCGGGGCGCTCGGCCTGGCCGTGGACGTCCGGCCGTGGCGGAACCCGGGCCCGGTGGACGGGTACGACCTGGTGGTGGTGGGACCCGGCCCGGGCGACCCGAACCGGGTGGCCGAGCCGAAGATGGCGGCGCTGCGGGCGCTGCTGGCCGGGCGGCTCGACGCGGGCCTGCCGACGCTGGCGGTCTGCCTCGGCCACCAGCTGCTCTGCGGGCTGCTGGGCCTGCCGCTGCACCGCCGGGATGCGCCGTACCAGGGGTTGCAGCGGGAGGTGCCGGTCTTCGGCACGCCCCGGCGGGTGGGCTTCTACTCCACCTTCACCGCCCGGGCCGGCGCGGACCGGGTCGGCACCCCGTACGGCCCGGTGGAGCTGGCCCGCGACCCGGCCGACGGGGCGGTGCACGCGCTGCGCGGGCGGGGCGTCGCCGGGGTGCAGTTCCACCCCGAGTCGGTGCTCAGCCGGGACGGCATGGCGGTCCTGGCGGACCTGCTCGGGCACCTGCTGGCGGACCCGGCCCGACCGCTGGCGGCGCATGCTTCCCCGGATCGGGGGTAGGGCGGAGGGCGACCGGTGGTCCGGACGGGTCGAGAGCCTCCGCCCGACCGCCGGTCGCCCCTTTGGCACGGGCAGAGGTCAGGAGGCCATGCCCTTCTTGAACGCGGCGCCCATCTGCACCGCCCGGCGGGCGGTCAGCGCGGTGGCCTTGAGGGCGATGTCGTCCGGCGCGGTCTCGCCGTTGTTGCTGGTGTGCGACGCGCCGTACGGGTTGCCCGCGGTGAACTGGCTCGGGTCGGTGTAGCCGGGGGTCACCACGATCCCGCCCCAGTGGTAGAAGATCGTGAACATCGACAGCAGGGTCGACTCCTGGCCACCGTGGGAGGTGGCCGTCGAGGTGAACCCGGCGTAGATCTTGTTGGCCAGGGCGCCCTGGGCCCAGAGCGGGCCGCTGGTGTCGATGAACTGCTTGAGCTGGGCGGCGATCATGCCGTACCGGGTGGGCGAGCCGAAGATCACCACGTCGGCCCAGGAGAGGTCGTCGAGCTGGGCCTCCATCACGTCCTGCGTCTCCAGGTGGTGGGCCTGCCAGCCGGAGTTCGACCGGATCGCCTCCTCCGGCGCCAGCTCGCGTACCTTCCGCAGGCGCACCTCGGCACCCGCCTCGCCGGCGGCCTCGCACGCCGCCTGCGCCATCTGGTAGGTGATACCGGTCGCGCTGTAGTAGATGACCGCTACCTTGACCTGGCCGTCCATCGTCATGTTCCTCCTCATTTCGGATCAGCTCCGGCGACTACCCGTTACTTGTCGCGTCAAACGGCGGCCGTGGCATGCTCGGCCGGTGGAGATCAGGACGGCCACCGACGCCGACTGGCCCGGCATCTGGCCCTTCCTGCGCGACATCGTCGCCGCCGGGGAGACCTACACCTGGCCGCGCGACGTCGACGAGGAGCGGGCCCGCCGGCAGTGGCTGGTGGCGCCGCCCGGGCGGACCGTGGTCGCGGTCGACCCGGACGGCACGGTCCTCGGGTCGGCGAAGCTGGTGCCCAACCAGGCCGGCCCGGGCGACCACGTGGCCAACGCGAGCTTCATGGTGGCGCCGGCCGCGGCCGGCCGGGGCGTCGGCCGGGCGCTCGGCGACCACGTGCTCGACCTGGCCCGCGCCGACGGCTACCGGGCGATGCAGTTCAACGCGGTGGTGGCGACGAACACCCGGGCCGTCGCGCTGTGGCGGTCGCTCGGCTTCGAGGTGGTCGGCCGGGTGCCGGAGGCCTTCCGCCACCCCAGCGAGGGGCTGGTGGACCTGCTGGTGATGCACCGGCGGCTCTGAACGGCTCCGCCGACTGCTCAAGATTTGCGCAAGTTCCCCGCCGCAGCGGCACCGCGACGGGGTGCGGGCGGGATCCTGGTCGCACTGGTGCCGGCGGCGGGGACCGCCGGCAGCGGGGGGCCTGTTCGGGGGATCGCGCTCCGCCGGCACCGCCGGCGTAGCGCGATCGGGGTCCGCCTCAGCGAACCAGGGTGTCGACCAACCGGTCCAGGTCGGCTGCCGGATCCGCGGTCAGCCCGGTGTGCACCGGCCCGGCCTGGATCATCGTGCTGCGCGGCGCGGCCAGCCAACGGAACCGCTCACCGAGGCTCATCCGGTGCGCCGGCCCGTCCCCGCCGCAGGTCCGGTCCCAGGAGCCCAGCGCCGCGGCGACCTCCAGCAGGTCCAGGTCCGGGGCGAGCGCGCGGGCCCGCGCGGCGTCCAGATGGGTACGCGCGCCGAGGAAGTCCCGCTGCTGGCAGTAGAGCAGCACCCCGACGTTGATCAGCTCACCCCGCTCGACCCGGGGCATCAGCCGGATCACCGCGTACTCGAAGGGGATCCTCATGCCGCACCACCCGCCGGCAGCCACTCCGCGGCGCGATCCGCCCGGCGGACCAGGTGCTCGACGTACGCGGCGCGGGCCGCGTCGGCGGAGTCGAAGTCGGGGCCGGTCAACCAGGCCTCCGGGACCAGTGCCAACACCTCGGTGAGCAGTTCCCGGGTGATCCGCGGGGACAGCTCCGCGGCCGCGGCGGCCAGCTCGGTGGCGAACGGGCCGAGGACGTGGTCGTCGGCCCGGTAGGCCCGGCCCACCGCCGCCTCGGCGCGCGGCCAGTTGTGGTGGAAGTAGAGCGTCGCGCCGTGATCGATCAGCCAGAGCTCGCGGTGCCAGACCAGCAGGTTCGGGTTGCGCCAGCTCCGGTCGACGTTCTCGGTGTACGCGTCGAACCAGAGCACCCGGGAGGCGAGCGCCGCGTCCACCGGGTGCGCGACCGGATCGTAGCCGAGCGCCCCGGGCAGGAAGTCCATGCCGAGGTTGGGGCCGCCACTGTTGCGCAGCAGCTCCTGCACCTCCTCGTCGGGCTCCGCCCGACCGATCACCGGGTCGATGTCGAGCACCACCAGCCGGGGTACGGCCAGCCCGAGCCGCCGGCCCAGCTCGCCGCAGATCACCTCGGCGACCAGCGCCTTGGGGCCCTGCCCCGCCCCGGAGAACTTCGCCACGTAGGTGCCGAGGTCGTCCGCCTCCACAACGCCGGGCAGCGAGCCACCCTCGCGCAGCGGGGTGACGTACCGGATGCCGGTGACCTGACGGAGCACGTAACCCACCCTAGCCACGGCCACCGCAACGGCCCCCGTCGGGCGTCAGTCGTTGAGCTTGTCCCGCAGGTCGTCCACCTGCTGCTGGAGGCGGTCCACCGCGCCCTGGTTGTTGACGAACGTGGTGATGCCGGCGGCGAGGGCCAGCCCGAGCAGCACGGCGAGCGCGCTGAGCACCAGCCCGCCGATCGCCACGCCGCGCCCGGTCACCCCCGGCCGGCGGCTCATCTTCAGTCCCACCACCCCCAGCACCACGCCGATGATGCCGAGCACCAGGCCGATCCAGGCGAGGATGGCGGTCAGCACGCTGAGCAGGGCGGCCACCCCGAACACCAGGGCGAAGGTCGCCGCCGCGCTGGTCTTGGCGCGGGTGCCGCCGGCCCCGGCGCCCACCGGGTGGACGCCCGGCCTGCCGGCGCCCCCGGCGGGCTCTCTGGCTGCGGTCATGTCGTTACCTCGCATTCCTCGCGACGGTGGGACTCGCTCGCATCCCCGTTGTCTCAGCACCTATGCGTTCCCGAACGGGTGCGCCTGACCAAGGACGAGGTGGTCGAGGAGCAGCCGGTCGACGCCCAGGTGCACCGGGAGCAGGTCGACGCGCAGGTGCCGGAACCGGCACGGCGACGCCGCTGACGCGGCCTTCCGCGACCCCGGTCGTGGACGCCGGGCGGACGGGCGCGAGCCCGTCCGCCCGGCGCTGTCGCGGATGGACTGTCACAGGGCTCCCCTAGGCTGGCCGGGACACCCGGACGGAGGGGCTGCCCGTGACGGAGCTGACCGGCGACGAGGCGCTCGCGCTGCGGATGACGAGCCTGCTGCTGCGTCCACACCCGGTGGCGCGTCCCGGGGGCGTCGCCGGCGTGGTCGAGTGGTTCGGCGCGATGCAGGCCCAGGACGCGGCGAGCGGGCTGTGGTCGCTGGGCGTCCGGCTGCCCGGGCGGACCCAGGCCGACGTGCGGGCCGCGCTGGAGCGTCGGGAGGCGCTGCGGACCTGGCCGATGCGGGGCACCGTGCACCTCCTACCGTCGCGGGACGCGCACTGGATGCTGGCGCTGACCGGGGTGCGCGCGCTGGCCGGGGTGGCGGCCCGCCGGGCCGCGCTGGGGCTGACCGACGTCGAGGCCGACCGGGCGGCCGACGTGCTCGGCGCGGCGCTCCACGGCGGCGGCCGGCTCACCCGGGCCGAGTGTCTGGCCGCGCTCACCGCGGCCGGCATCGAGACGACCGGGCAGCGCGGCTACCACCTGCTCTGGTACGCCAGCCAGCGCGGCGTCACCTGCATCGCCCCGCACGTCGGCACCGAGCAGACCTTCGCCCGGCTCGACGAGTGGGTCCCCGACCCGCACCGCCCGGAGCGCGACGAGGCGCTTGCCATCCTGGCCCGGCGCTACTTCCGCGGCCACGGGCCCACCACCCGGCAGGACTTCGCCGGCTGGACCGGGCTGACCGCCGCCGACGCGAAGCGGGCCATCGCGATCGCCGGCGACGACCTGGCCGTCGTCCGGGTCGACGGGGTGGAGGCGCTGCTCGACCCGGCCCTGCTCGACGCCCCCCGCGCCGCCCTCGACGACGTGCTCACCCTGCCCGGCTTCGACGAGTACCTGCTCGGCTACAAGGACCGCACGCTGATGCTCGATCCGGCCCACCGGCAGGCGGTGGTGCCCGGCAACAACGGCGTCTTCCGCTCCACGGTGGTGCGCGGCGGGCGGGTGGTCGGCACCTGGACGCGGACCATCGGCCGGGCCCGGGCGGTCGTGACGGTGCAACCGCTCGTCGATTTCGACGCCGCGCTGCGGAGCCGGGTCACGGCGGCCCTGGACGGTTACGCCCACTTCCTCGGCATGCCCCTTCGCCACTCCTGGTGACGCCCCCCGGTGGCAGACGCGCGAATGGCTGGTGGCGCCCGGCCACCAGCCCTTCGCGTCGATTACGGTCAGTCGGCGAGCGCGCCCGCCGAGCGGCCCTCGTGCAGTGTCAGGTTCCGCCCGGTGGACGGGTCGAACAGGTGGATCTTCTCGAGGTTGAACCAGACCCGCCGGTTCTGGCCCTCGGCCACCGGCGACTCCGCCGACAGCCGGGTCACCAGGCTGGCGCCGCCGCCGCTGAAGTCGGCCCCGGCGTCCGCGGCCAGCTCCTCCAGCTCGGCGGCGGTGGCCTTCTGCCCTTCGATGGTGAAGTAGACGTACTTGTCCGAGCCCATCGACTCCACGATCTCCACCGGCGCCTCGAACTCCAGGCCCCGGCGGCGGGTGTCATCGTCGACGAGCTCCGCGTCCTCGAAGTGCTCCGGGCGGATGCCGAGGATCAGCTCGCGGGGCGCGTCGCCGGCCTCCAGCTCGCGGCGGATCCGCTCGCCGATCGGCACGTCGCCGAGCGCGGTCCGCAGCCGGCCGTCCTCCACCGCAGCGTGCAGGAAGTTCATCGACGGCGAGCCGATGAATCCGGCCACGAAGAGGTTGCGCGGGTGGTCGTAGAGCTCCTGCGGCGGGCCGACCTGCTGGATCGCGCCGCCTCGCATGATCACCACGCGGTCGCCGAGGGTCATCGCCTCGGTCTGGTCGTGGGTCACGTAGACCGTGGTGGTGCCGAGCTGCTTCTGCAGCCGGGACACCACCGTACGCATCTGCACCCGCAGCTTGGCGTCCAGGTTGGACAGCGGCTCGTCCATCAGGAAGGCTTTGGGCTGCCGCACGATCGCCCGACCCATCGCCACCCGCTGGCGCTGGCCGCCGGAGAGGTTGGCCGGCTTGCGGTCCAGCAGGGCGGTCAGCTCCAGGACCTTCGCCGCCTCCTCGACCTTCTGGTCGATGGCGGCCTTGTCCATCTTCGCCAGCCGCAGCGGGAAGGCCATGTTCTCCCGGACGGTCATGTTCGGGTAGAGCGCGTACGACTGGAAGACCATGGCGATGTCCCGGTCCCGGGGGGCCTTGTCGTTGACCCGCTGCCCCGCGATCCGCAGCTCGCCGGAGCTGATGTCCTCCAGCCCGGCGATCATGTTGAGGGTGGTGGACTTCCCGCAGCCCGAGGGGCCAACCAGGATGACGAACTCGCCGTCACCGATCTCCAGATCGATGTCCTGCACCGCCACGGTTCCGTCCGGGAACCGCTTGCTCACCTTGTCGAGCACGATGTCAGCCACGACTACCACCTATCCCTTGACTGCGCCGGAGGTCAGGCCGGAGACGATGCGGCGCTGGAAGAAGAGCACGAACAGGATGATCGGAATGGTGATCACCACGGCGGCGGCGCAGATCGCCCCGGTGGGGTCCTCGAACTGCGACTCGCCGGTGAAGAACGACAGCGCCACCGGGACCGTGCGGGCCCGCTCGGTCGAGGTGAGCGTGATGGCGAAGAGGAAGTCGTTCCAGCAGAAGATGAAGACCAGGATCGCCGTGGTGAACAGCCCCGGTGCGGCCAGCGGGGCGATGACCCGCCGGAACGCCTGGCCCTGGGTGGCGCCGTCCATCTTCGCGGCCTTCTCCAGGTCCCACGGGATCTGCTTGAAGAACGCCGACAGCGTGTAGATCGCCAGCGGCAGCGCGAAGGTGATGTACGGCAGGATCAGTCCCGGCCAGGTGTCGAAGAGGCCGAGCTGCCGCTCGATCTCGAACAGCGGCGACACCAGCGACACCTGCGGGAACATCGCGATCAGCAGGGAGACCCCGACCAGCAGCTTCTTGCCGGGGAAGTCCAGCCGGGAGATCGCGTACGCGGCCATCGCGCCGAGCACCACCGCGATGAGGGTGGCGATGAGCGCGATGCCGATCGAGTTGGCCAGGGCCCGGACGAACTGGTCGGTGTCGAAGATCGTCCGGTAGTTGTCCAGCGTCCACTCCCGCGGCCAGAACTTTCCGTCGGCGAGGGTGGCCGGGGTCTTGAAGGACAGCGAGGCGATCCAGAGCACCGGGATCAGCGCGAAGACCACGACGACGAGGTCCAGCACCCCCCAGCGCAGCTTCGCCCTGGTGGTTTCGGTGGCCATGTCAGCGCCTCTCCCCGTCGTCGCTGCCCGGGGCAGCGGTACCGAACAGCTTCACGAAGACGAAGGCGATGATCGCCACGGTGATGAAGATCAGCACCGACATCGTCGAGCCGATGCCGAGGTTGAGACCCCGGATCAGGTTGTTGTAGGCGAGCATCGACACCGACGAGGTCTCGTTGCCGCCCGCGGTCAGCACGAAGATGTTGTCGAAGACCCGGAACGCGTCGAGCGTGCGGAACAGGAGCGCGACCAGGATGGCCGGCTTCATCACCGGCAACATCACCTTGGTGAACCGCTGCCAGGCGGTCGCCCCGTCGGTGGAGGCGGCCTTGAGCAGGTCCTCCGGGACCAGCGCCAGCCCGGCCATCAGCAGCAGCGCCATGAACGGCGTGGTCTTCCAGATCTCGGCCAGCATGATGATCGCCAGCGAGCTGGCCCGCTCGGTCAGCGGCGCGCTGCCGTCGAAGAGGTTCGCGAGGTAGCCGGTGCCGGGGGTCCAGGCGTACCGCCAGGAGAAGGCGGCGACGACCGTGACGATGCCGTACGGGATCAGCGCCGCGGTGCGGACGATCCCCCGGCCGACCAGGGTCCGGTGCATGATCAGCGCCAGTCCCATGCCGAGCGCCAGCTCGATCGCGACGGTGACCACCGTGATCAGCATGGTGACGCCGAACGCCGTCCACCAGAACTGGTTGGTCAGCACGGTCGCGTAGTTCTCCAGCCCGATGAACTCGCGCTGGTCGGGGAAGCGCAGATCGAAGCGCTGGAGCGAGAGCCAGATCGAGTAGAGGATCGGGTACGCGGTGACCAGCACCATGACCAGCGCGGCCGGGGCGCAGAGCAGCCAGCCCAGCCGACGCTCGGCCTTCTTGTTCTCGCTCAGCGGGGCCCGGCCCCGGCGGCCGGTCCGCTGGGCCGGCACCGCCGCGTGCCGTCCGCCGGGGCGCTCGGCCTCGGCGGCGACGTCCGCGCCGGCGGGAGTGGCGTTGATGCTCATGGGAGGACCCCCTTGGACTGGAGGGCGTCGGAGATGGCGTCGCGCAGCTCGTCGGCGGTCTGCTCCGGCCTGATCGCCGAGGGCGGCGAGAGGATCGCCGACATCACCGTCGAGATGCTCTGGTACGCCGGGGTCAGCGGTCGCACCGCCGGCTCCTTGAGCTCCTCGAGGATGGTCTGCTTCATCGGGTACGCCTCGGCCATCTCCGGGTCGTCGTAGACCTTCTCGATGGTCGGCGGGACGCCGTCGTTGATCGCCGAGAACTTCTGGTTCTTCTCGTTGCGGATGCAGCGGGCCGCCTCGAAGCTCTCGGTCGGGTGCTTGGAGTACGTGCTGACCGCCATGTTCACCCCGCCGATGGTGACCTTGCTCGGGGTGTTCGCGTCCACGCCGGGCACCCGGGCCCACTTGACCTTCTTGGCCAACTCCGGGTCGGCCTCCTGCAACGCCGGGTAGACGAAGGGCCAGTTGACCTGGAAGGCGCCGGTGCCGGACTGGAACTCCAGCCGGACCGGGTCCTCGATGGCGTTGCTGAACGACGGCGACGTCACGCCAGACGTGGCGAACCGCTTGAGCTGGTCGAGCGCCTTGACGGTGCCGGCGTCCATCACGGCCTGCTTGCCGTCGTCGCTGAGGATCTTGCCGCCGGCGCTCTCCGCGAGGGTGTTGTAGAGGACAACCAGGCCCTCGTACTGGGCGCCCATGGTGAGCACCTGGTACGGCTTGCTCTGCCCCTTGAGGTCCTGAGCCGCCTTGATCATGTCGTCCCAGGTCTTCGGCGCCTGCTGCACCAGGTCGCTGCGGTACCAGAGCAGCTGCACGTTCGTGTTCTTCGGGGCGGCGTAGAGCTTGTCCTCGTAGCGGGCCGTCTCCAGCGGGCCGGGCAGCGTTCCCTGCTCCGCCTCGGCCTTGTCCTGACCCGTCCACTCGCGGATCCAGTCCGCGCTGGCGAACTCCTGGGTCCAGGTGACGTCGAGGCCGAGCACGTCCATCCCGGTGTCCTGGGCGGCGAGCCGGCGGACCAGCTGCACCCGCTGGTCGTCGGCCTGCCGGGGCAGCACCCGGTAGACGATCTTGTAGCGCCCCTGGGCCTGGCTGTTGCAGTCGTCGACCACCTTCTGCAGGTTCTGCTCCGGCGGGTAATACAGGTTGATCGTCGGCGTGCCGCCGCCACCACCGTCGGTACCGCACGCGGCCAGCGGCGCGACCAGGGCCAGCGCGGCGAGCGCCGCCCCGACCCGGGCACCGGGCCCACGCCGATGTCGGACCGCTTCGGGGTCTGTCGTCATCGCCCTCCCCTTCCTCGGCGAAACCGGGGAGAAGGCACCCGTGCCCCGGTGCACGGCGGAACGACCCGGGAACCGGCGGAAATCCGTACCGCCCGGGCGTTTCGTGCGGCCAACAGTGCCCGAGCTGGGACGTCGCGAAACCTTCCGGACACGAAACGTGATGGGCGACCGGCGATGTGGTGTGGATCACACCGCTGCGGGACGGCCGGCGGCCCCCTAGGCTCGGCCGATGGATGCCACCTTCTTCTTCGATCCCGCCTGCCCGTGGACCTGGCGCACCTCGCGCTGGCTGGTCGCCGTCGCCGAGGCTCGTGGGCTGAGCGTCGAGTGGCGGGCGTTCAGCCTGTCGATCCTCAACGAGGGCAATGTGCCACCGCAGTTCGCCGACGCGATGACCGCGTCGAGCCGGGCGCTGCGGCTGGTGGAGGCCCTGCGTGCGGAGGGCCGCGCCGACGATGCCGGCCGTTTCTACACCGAGCTGGGCGCGCGCACCCACGACGCGGGCAACCCGCTCTCCGCCGGGGCCGTGACCGCGGCCGTCGAGGCCGCCGGCCTGGGCGACGCGGCGGCGGCCCTCGACGACGAGCGTTGGGACGAGGCGGTACGTGCCTCGCACGCCCTGTCGTACGCGTCCGCCGGGCCGGACATCGGCTCGCCGGTGCTGGTGGTGCCCGGCGCCGAACGCGGCATCCACGGGCCGATCGTGACCGAGGTGCCGGGGACCGACGACGCGCTGGTCCTCTGGGACTCGCTGGTGCCGCTGCTGCGGATGCCCTCCTTCCACGAGATCAAGCGTGGTCGCCGCTGAGCCGGTGCAGCCGGCATGATGTCCGGGTGATCGCGCGTTTCAAGGACCTCTGCATGGACGCCGCCGACGCCCGCTCGCTGGCCGACTTCTGGGCCCGGATCCTGGGCGGGGAGGTGGTCGACACCGGCGACGGGGACTTCCGGGTCGATCCCCGGCCGGGTGGGGCCGGCCCGGAGTCGATCTGGGTCAACTCGGCCACGCACCGGCAAGACCCGCGTCCACCTCGACCTGCGCCTGGCCGGTCCGGATCCGGCGGCGCCGCTGGCCGCGGGCGCGCGGCTGGTCCGCGAGCCGGACGCCGAGGTCAGCTGGTGGGTGCTGGCCGACCCGGAGGGCAACCAGTTCTGCGTGTTCGCGCCCCGGGAGGGCACCCGGCCCGGCCCGTTCGAGCTGGTGGTCGACAGCGCCGACCCGGTCCGCCAGGCCACCTGGTGGGCCGGGGTGGTCGGCGGCACGGTGGAGACCACCGAGGAGGGGTACGCCTCGGTGGTCGGGGCGGCCGGCTTTGGATGGGACTACTGGGTCTTCGACCCGGTGCCGGAGCGCAAGCGGGTCAAGAACCGGGTGCACTGGGACGTCGACCTGACCGGCCCGGACGCCACCGCGCTGATCGCCGCCGGGGCGACCCTGCTGCGCGAGCCGACGGCCGATACCAACTGGTGGGTGCTGGCCGACCCGGAGGGCAACGAGTTCTGCGCCTTCGCGCCGCGACCGTCGGCCTGATCGGCCACCATCCCACCTGGTGAGCGTGGCGGGCTACCCAGGGCCCGCCGCGTCCATTAGCGTTTGATGAGCTCCGCAAGCCAGCGCGTCGCCGCCGTTGTCGATACGCCTCCGGCCAGCCCGGCCCGCCCGATCGGTTGGTTCTCGCGGGAACTCCCCTCTGCCGGTCCACCGGTTGGGCAGGATCGTCCCCAACGAGGAGGTGCTGCCGTGGTGCAGGACACCCGCGCTCTCGCCCTGACGTTCGAGGTGAGCGGCCTGCCACCGGTCAAGACCGAAGCGCTGTCCATCTTCGCCGCCGGGCACCGGCAGGCGACGAGGGTCCGCGCGCTGCTCCAGGCGGCCTGTGCCGCGGCCCAGCACACCGGCTGGACGCCGCTGACCGGGCCCGTCGAGGTCGACCTGATCCTGCGCTGCCCGCCCGGGCACCGCACCTCGGACGCCAGCACCCTGCTGGGCGGCGTGTGTGCGGTGCTCCAGGACAAGAAACGGGTGGCCAACATCGGCCTGGCCCACCTCGGTGTCCTGGTCGACGTCGCGCTCTACGACGACGACCGGCAGATCCGCCGGCTGTCGTACGTGGAGGAGCCCGCGGAGGACTTCTCGTACCAGGTGCGGGTGGCCGCCGTACCCGCCGGGGTTTGACCGACGCCCGTGGTGGGGTACCGCGGACGCCGACGAAGGGAGCGCCGATGTCGGAGCCACATGTCACGCTCGACCCGAGCGGGCTGGACCCTGTGCAGCAGAAGCTGCGCGGCCCGTTGGAGGAGCAGCTGACGTCGGCCCTGCAGGCGGCCACCGAACGGATCCGCGCCAGCTACGCGGGCGAGCCGGTCGAGCAGGTCTGCCAGCGGCTGCTCGACGAGACCCGCGCCGGGCTGCACCCGGACATCGCCGCCGGGTTCAACCCGGACATGGACGAGTTCTGCCGGGTGGCGGTGGCGATCGTCCGTGGCGGGGCCTCCTGAGGCACGCGACATCCGACCGCGCCGGCGCTGAGGCCGGCGCGGTCGGTGCCTGTCAGCTCCGGCGGACGTCCACCGAGACGACGTGGGTGCCGTCGGGCCGGGTGGACTCCCCCAGCCGCACCGGCAGCCCGCCGCGCGACAGTCCCAGCCCGAAGCTGAGGTGGCCCTCGAAGTCACCGGCCGGCGCCCAACCGCGCAGCGTCGGGTAGCCCACGGCGCGGGGCGGCGTGCTCGCCGTACCGGCGCCGCTGCTGTCGTGCGCCTGGGCGGGCGAGAACCGGACGGCGAGGAAGGCCGTACCCGGCAGGTCGACCGGCGCGCCGCTGCCGTCCTGCTCCACCCGGGCCACGTACGCCACCTCGTAGCTGGGGGTCGGGCCGCGGAAGGCGAAGGTGATCCGGCTGAAGTTCTCGTCCGGGTGGTCGCCGACCCGCACCTCGACGAGGACCGGTAGCGGCTCCCCCGGCGGTGGGTTGACCGGGGGGCGGACGACGTGGCCGACCCGGGCGGCGCTGGTGGGCACCGCCCAGCCGTAGGTGACGTGCCAGCCCCCCGGCGCAGCGGTCCGGGTGGCGGACGGTCCGGTGGTGGCAGGTCCGGTGGTGGCCGGGCCGGTGGTGGCGGGCCCGGTGGCGCTGGTGCCCGCGGAGGGCACGGTCGTCGTCGGGGACGCGGGCGTCGCGCCGTCTTGGCCGGTCGTGCAGGCAGCCAGGAGCAGCACGACCAGGCTGGCGAGCAGTGGTACGCGCTGACGTGTCATACCTCAGTCTGGCGCCAGCGAGCGGCTCCGGATCAGAGGCGATGGTCCCCTGCCGGCAGGACCGCCCGCCGCATCCCGGCCGGCCCGGTCAGTACCGGCCGAGGTTCTGCGCCGGGCACATCACGATCCGCGGCGCGCGGGCCGGGTCCAGCCACTTCAGCACCGACACCAGGTTGGCGTGCGACATGCTGACGCAGCCGGCGGTCGGGTTGCCGGCGGCGGTGCTGTACTCGTGCAGGAAGATGCCGCTGCCCGCGTTCGGGACCGGCGTCGCCACGTTCGGCGGCATGTTGTAGGTGATCACCGCGAAGTGGGTGTACGCCGGGACCTCCTGCCACAGCGCCTCGCTGTAGCCGCCCGGGTTGGTGGTGGTGTGCTGGAAGGTGTTGTAGGCCGCCGAGTTGGGGTTCTCGTTCCACCAGTCGTACTGCACGACCTGGTGGTACGGGAAGCTCACGCCCGGGTTCGCGCCGATGCCGTACATGGTGGGGCCGAAGGCGTACACCCCGGTGGGCGTGGTGGCCACCCCCTCGACGTGGTTGTCGCTGAACCCCTTCGCGCCGATCCGCGCGGGCAGCGGCGGCGAGACGGCGACCCAGTGCCCGCCGGCCCGGTGGAACGTCTCCAGCGTCGCGTACGTCGTGCTGTAGCTGTCGCCGGTGACGATGACGACCTGGCCGGTCTCGGCGGGGAGGGTGGTCAGCCGGGAGGCCCGGTTGGGCGGCGGGAGCGGCCGGTCCCGCCCGGTCGAGGGTGTCGTCTCCATTCCGGAGATGATCGCACCCGAACCAGTTTCGTGACGTCCCGGAAATGGTGACGGATCTCCCGCCACAATTACGGCGGGTCGATGTAACACCGGAGCCGTGGCTGACGCTTTACCGGAACGGTGGAGAAGGCAGATCGATTTCCCTTGGCGGGATGGCGGGTCAGGACCGGGTCCGCAACTCCCCGGTCCTGACCGCCAGCCGTCCGGCGTGGTAGCGGAATTCGCCTGTGCGAGCGCGGCGGGCGTGGCACGCCGCCCACGCCGGGCCCAGCACGGCGAGCCGGCCCGCCTGCACTCAGCTCCACGGTGCCCAACTACCGGACTTCGGCGCGTTCCCGACTCACCCCGAAGAGCCGTGAACGCGGGGCCAGATTAGGCATCCCGAGCAGCATCGGACAAGCATTTCCGCAGCCGGATTAATGTGATTGACGGCAATCCTGAATTGCGGCAGTTCGACGTAACGCGCTCAGCCGGCGCGACGCTGGTTCTCCTCGAGGCGACCCGTCCACCCATCGTCTTCCGGCCCGGCCGACGGAGGGCTCGCCGCCCACCCGCCGGCGATCAACGCGAGCGCCGCCAGGTGCAGCATCCGCACCCCGGCGGGGGCCGGCACCGTGGCGGCGGGCAGCACCGGCAGCAGGGTCGCCCCGACGGCGATGACCGTCAGCGCCACGCCCCAGAAGGCCACCGGCCGGGTCGGCGGCACGGGCGGCCGTACGCCGGAGAAGATCTCTCCCCGGCGGGCGGCCCACACCGCGAGGGCCACCACGAACAGCCCGCCGACCGCGGTGCTCATCAGGTCGGCGAAGAACCACCAGTACATCCCGGTGGCCGCGGGAAAGTCCACCCCCAGGGCCCGCAGCCAGCCGTCGGTGTGGGTCACCCGGTCCCAGGCGACGTGGCTGGCCGCCCCGATCAGCGCGGAGCAGACGGTCACCGGCCAGGGGTGGCGGACGGCGCCCAGCGCGGCGTGGTCCAACCAGCCGAACAGCCGGGCCCCGGGCAGGTGCACGGCGATGCCGGCCACCGTGCGCCGGACGACCCAGGCGTAGCAGAGCGCCACCGGCAGGCACCACCAGATCAGCCCGCCCACCGTGTGCGTCCGGGCGCCGAGGTCCAGCCGGGTGCCGGTGACCAGGTACGCCACGTCCGGCGCGACCGCGCCGGTGGCCAGCGCCACCCCGTCGAACCAGTGCGGTCGCCACAGCTTCAGCGGCAGGACCGGCGCCAGGTGGGAGGGAAACGTCAGCGGCACGAACCGGACGTTACCGGGCCGGTCAGAAGTGTCGGAGCAGGTCGGGGAAGCCGGCCAGCCGCAGCACGCCCTCGTCGTCCGGGTCCACCTCGTCGTGCTCCAGCACCCAGGTGTTGTCGTTCGGGATGAACACCGCCCGCATCCCGGCCGCCCGGGCCGGGAGGACGTCGGACTTCGGGGAGTTGCCGACCATCCAGGCGACGGCCGGGTCGAAGCCGTGCTCGGCGGCCAGCCACCGGTAGGTGTCCGCGTCCTTCTCCCGCACCACGTGCGCGGCGCGGAAGTGGTGCAGCAGCCCGCAGGCGTCGAGCTTGCGCTGCTGCTCCTCGTGGTCGCCCTTGGTCAGCAGCAGCAGGTCGTACCGGCCGGCGAGGGTGGCGAGGGTGTCGGCGACCCCGGGCATCAGCTCGACCTGGTGGGCGACGAGCGCGGCGGCCAGCGCGTCGATCTCCCGTCGCTCCCGCTCGGTGGCCGGGCGGGCGCGCAGCCGCTCCAGGCACTCCCCCAGGCTGCGCAGGAAGACCTTGCTGCCGTACCCGTGCACGACCGCGTTGGCCCGCTCGATGTCGTCCAGCACGGCCCGGATCTCGACCCGGTCCAGGGTCGGGTGGTCCAGCCACGCCAGGAAGTCGTCGATCACCCGCTCGAAGACGACGTTGTTCTCCCAGAGCGTGTCGTCGGCGTCGAAGACGAGCACCTTGGTGTCCGTACGCTGTGCCATCGGTCCCTCCCCAGGTCGGCCGGCCCGGCCACGTTACTGCGCCGCGGCGACCCGCCACATCCCGGTTTCGGCGGGCCCGGCGACGGGCGCCGGGGCCGGTCACCGGCGCAGGGTGAGGATCAGGTCGGCGACCAGCGCGGTCCACCCGGTCTGGTGCCACGCCCCCAGCCCGGCGCCGTTGTCGCCGTGGAAGTACTCCGGGAAGGAGATCAGGTCCCGCCAGTCCGGGTGGGTCTGGAAGAGCTGCGCGGCGCCGTAGATCGGGCGTCGCCCCCAGCCGTCCCGGGTGAAGAGCGAGATCAGCCGGACGGAGAGGTCGTCGGCGATCTCGTCGAGGGTGCACTTGCGGCCGGACCGGGTCGGGTACTCCACCTGGAGGTCGTCGCCGAAGAACGCGGCGTAGTCGCGCAGCGCGCTGATCAGCAAGAAGTTCGTCGGCATCCAGATCGGGCCGCGCCAGTTGGAGTTGCCGCCGAACAGGCCACTGGTCGACTCGGCCGGCTCGTAGCCGACGCAGAACTCCTGGCCGCCGAGGGTCACCGCGAAGGGCTTGTCCAGGTGCGCGCGGCTGAGCGTCCGCAGGCCGTACTCGGAGAGGAACTCGTCGGTGTCCAGCATCCGGGCCAGCAGCCGGGTCACCTGCTCGGGGCCGACCATGGAGAACAGCCGCTGCTGCCGGCCGTCCGGGCCGAGCCGGCGGGCGCCGATCACGTCGGCGTACTCGGGACGGTGGGTGAGGAACCAGCGCAGCCGGGCGCCCAGCTCAGGCAGGCGTTGCAGGGTCTTCGCGGTGAGCCGGGTGGTGGCCGCCAGCGGCAGCAGCCCGACCACCGAGCGCACCTTCAGCGGCACCTGGCTGCCGTCGGCCAGCCGCAGCACGTCGTAGAAGAAGGCGTCCTCGTCGTCCCAGAGGCCCTGCTCGTACGCGGCGGCGGCGATGTACGCGAAGTGCTCGAAGAACTTGGTGGCGGTGTCCACGTACGCCCGGTCGTGCTCGGCCAGCACGATCGCCATGTCCAGCATGTTGAGCGCGTACATCGCCATCCAGCCGGTGCCGTCGGACTGCTCCAGCACCCCGGCCACCGGCAGGGCCGCCGAGCGGTCGAACGGGCCGACGTTGTCCAGCCCGAGGAAGCCGCCCTCGAAGACGTTGTTGCCGCCGGTGTCCTTGCGGTTGACCCACCAGGTGAAGTTGAGCAGCAGCTTGTGCATCACCCGGGCCAGGAACGCGTGGTCGGTGGAGCCGTCGATCTCGAACACCTTGAGCGCGGCCCAGGCGTGCACCGGCGGGTTCACGTCACCGAACGCCCACTCGTACGCCGGGATCTGGCCGTTGGGGTGCAGGTACCACTCGCGGAGCAGGAGCAGCAGCTGCTCCTTGGCGAAGCCCGGGTCGACCCGGGCGATGCTGACGCAGTGGAAGGCCAGGTCCCAGGCCGCGTACCAGGGATACTCCCAGGGGTCGGGCATGGAGATCACGTCGAAGCTGTTCATGTGCCACCAGGCGCTGTTGCGCCCGTGCCGGCGCCCGGCCGGCGGCGGCGCCGAGCCCGGATCGCCCTCCAGCCACCGCTTGACGTCGAAGTGGTAGAACTGCTTGCCCCACATCAGGCCGGCGATCGCCTGCCGGGCCACCAGGGCCTCGTCGGCGCTGGCCGCGGCGGGGATGACGTCGGCGAAGAACCGGTTCGCCTCGGCCCGCCGGGCCCAGACCACCGCGTCGAAGCCGTCGCCGAGGTCCGCCGGGGGCGGGACCGTCCCGCCGGGCGGCGGCGCCGTCCGGGTCAGCCGCAGCCTGATCTGCCGCCGGCCGCCCGCCGGCACGTCCAGCACGTAGTGCAGCGCGCCCTTGGTGCCCTCCCGGTCCGGGTTGACCGTGTCCGCGCCGGCCACCACGTGGTCGTTGATCCCGTCCTTCGGGTACGCCGAGCGTCCCGGCAGCCCCCAGAGCCGCTCGGCGTTGGTGTCGTTGTCGCAGAGCAGCGGGGTCGGCTCGCCGTCGCCCTCGAGCAGGAGCTGGCCCAGCACCCGGTGCTCGCCGAGCAGTCGGGAGCCCTCGCCGACCAGCCGGGGCACCCGGTCCGTGCCGGGCAGCCCCCAGGCCCAGGTGTTGCGGAACCAGAGGGTGGGCAGCACGTGCAGGGTGGCGTCCCGGTCACCCCGGTTGGCCACGGTGACCACCATGCACATGTCGGTCGGCGAGGCCTTGGCGTAGTCGACGGTGACCGCCCAGTACCGGTCGTCGTCGAAGATCCCGGTGTCGACCAGCTCGTACTCGGTGTCGTCGCGGCCACGCAGCGCGTTCACGGCGACCAGCTCGTCGTACGGGAAGGCGGCCTGCGGGTAGTGGTAGCGCCAGCGCATCCAGGAGTGGGTCGGGGTGGAGTCCTCGTACCACCAGTACTCCTTGACGTCCTCGCCGTGGTTGCCGCCGTCGCCGCCGAGGCCGAACATCCGCTCCTTGAGGATCGGGTCCTCGCCGTTCCAGAGCGCGAGGGCGAAGCAGAAGGTCTGCCGGTCGTCGCAGACGCCCGCCATACCGTCCTCGTTCCACCGGTAGGCTCTGGACCGCGCGTGGTCGTGGGGGAAGTAGTCCCACGCCGTCCCGTGCTCGCTGTAGTCCTCCCGTACCGTCCCCCACGCCCGCTCGGACAGATAGGGACCCCATGCGCGCCAGTCCTGCTCCCCGGCATCTGCCTGGGCGAGCCGGAGCCGCTCGGCGTCGGGGGACGGTGCGTCGGAGGGCGATCTGTCGGTGAACACGTGCACATCTTCGACGCCGCCCGGGTGCTTCACCACAGGGGTCATTGTCGTCGTGGCGTGTTCCACCCCGCCGCCGCAGGAGGAAAGTTAGTTGATCGAGATCGGTTTCGGCCCCCAGGTCTGCGGCGAGCTGGCCGCTGGGGCGACCCGCGAGTGGCTGCTCACCGACGGCCTCGGCGGGTACGCCATGGGCACCGTCAGCGGGTTGCGGACCCGCCGCTACCACGGGCTGCTGGTGGTGGCCGGCGCGACGCCGGCGTCCCGGACGGTGGGTCTGGTCAGCCTGGACCCGGCGGTGACGCTGCCCTCGGGGGCCACCGTCCGGCTGGGCGCGCACGAGTGGTCCTCGGGCGTGGTGGACCCGCGCGGCTACGAGCTGCTGGAGCGCTTCGAGCTGGTCGACGGCCTGCCGCGCTGGCGGTGGCGGATCGGTGACGTGGTGATCGAGCGGGAGCTGGCCATGACGTACGGCCGGCCCGGCGTGGCGGTGG
Organism: Micromonospora sp. BS32; assembly: GCF_059089345.1. Taxonomy (NCBI): domain Bacteria; kingdom Bacillati; phylum Actinomycetota; class Actinomycetes; order Micromonosporales; family Micromonosporaceae; genus Micromonospora; species Micromonospora sp. BS32. The sequence continues at coordinate 74,253 of NZ_JBSSHR010000011.1, read as the reverse complement.
TGCACCGGCTGGTCGCCGGCGGCCCGGTCCGGTTGGCGCTGGCCGCGGCAACCACCTGGCGGGACGCGCACGGGGAGCGGCACGCCGACGGGCCGACGCCCCGGCTGGAGCCGGTGGACGGCGGCGCGGTGGTCGAGGGGGCGTTCCGGCTGGCCGGCCCGGACTGGACGCCCGCGGGGCAGTGGTGGCGTGGCGCGTACCACCGGGAGGAGGCCGCGCGCGGGCTGCACCCGGAGGAGGACCTCTGGTACGCGGGCCGGTTCGCCGGCGCGCTGGACCGCCCGGGCGACACCGTCGAGGTGCTGGCCTGGGCCGGTGACCTGGCCGATCCGCCGCCACCGGCGACGGAGGTGGTCGCGGCGGCCCGGCGACGGCATCGGGCGGTGGTGGCCGCGGCGAAGCCGGCCGACCCGGTGCAGGCCACCGTGACGCTGGCCGCCGACGCGTTCGTGGTGCGCGCCCCGGCCGGCCCGGACGTGGTGGCCGGCTACCCGTGGTTCGGCGCCTGGTCGCGGGACACGATGACCTCGTACGAGGGGTTGTTCCTCTGCACCAACCGGGCCGACGAGGGGCGCGAGCTGCTCCGTTCGTACGCGGCGACGCTGTCGGAGGGGATGCTGGCGAACACCGCCGACACCGGCCGGGTGGAGTACAACACCGTCGACGCGACGCTGTGGTTCCTGCACGCGGTGAGCCGGCACGTGACGGTCACTGGCGACACCGACCTCGGCGACGAGCTGCTGCCGGCGCTGCAGGGGGTGGTCGAGTCACACGTGGCCGGCACCCGGTACGGCATCGCCGTCGACCCGGTGGACGGGCTGATCACTCAGGGCGGCACCCCGGGCACCGCGCTGACCTGGATGGACGCCCGGGTGTACGGGGTGCCGGTGACTCCGCGTACCGGCAAGCCGGTGGAGGTCAACGCGCTCTGGGTGAACGGGCTGGCCGGGATGGCCGAGCTGACCGAGCTGGCCGGGCGGGACGCGGGCGAGCTGTGGCGGCTGCACGACCGGGCCCGGGACGCGTTCCGCAAGCGGTTCCCGGCGCCGACGGGCTGGCTGCACGACGTGGTGGACGCGCCGGCGCCGGCCTACCCGCTGGGCGGGGCGGCGCACCACGACGACGACCTGCTCCGGCCGAACCAGCTGCTGGCCTGGTCGCTGCCGTTCGCCCCGCTGGAGCCGGACCCGGCCGCGCTGCGCCGGGTGGCGGCGGGGCTGTTCACCCCGCTGGGCCCGCGCAGCCTCTCCCCGGACTCACCCGAGTTCACGCCCCGGCACCGGGGCGGGCCGGCGGAGCGGGACGGGGCGTACCACCAGGGGACCGTCTGGCCGTGGCTGGTGGGGCCGTTCGTCGAGGCGTACCGGAAGGCCGGGCTGCCCACCGATGACCTTTTGGTTGGACTTGAGGGCCATTTGGGGGAGTTTGGCCTAGGGTCGGTCAGCGAGACGGCCGACGGCAGCGCGCCGCACGCCGCCACCGGCTGCCCCTTCCAGGCCTGGTCGGTGGCCGAACTGCTGCGCGTCCGACGGGTCGGATAGGCACGCGTTACACACCGGCAACGACGGTGTCTCCGCTGGTTATCCGACCCCGGGCAGGATGGGCTCCGACCTCGGGCGACACGGAGGCACCCTGCACGGGTGTCGATCGGCGCGCGCCCGGGACCAACTCAAAGGGGGCCGCATGTCACCTGACGCCGACGTGATCGACATCCACCCCGCCCGGCACCAGCGGGTGCTCATCCTCTCCTGGGAATACCCACCCGTGCTGGTCGGCGGCCTCGGCCGGCACGTACACGCCCTCTCGGTCGCCCTGGCCGCCGCCGGTCACGAGGTCACCGTCGTCACCCGGCACGCCGACGGCGCACCCCTGGAGGAGTACGCCGACGGGGTGCGGATCCTGCGGGCGCCGGAGGACCCGGTCACCTTTCCGCTGGCCACCGGCTCACTGCTGGCCTGGACGATGGCGTTCAACCACACCCTGACCCGGACCGCCCTGCGCGCCGCCGAGTCCGGCGACTACGACGTCGTGCACGCCCACGACTGGCTGGTCGCGCACACCGCGGTCACCCTCGCCGACCACCTGGACCTGCCGCTGGTCACCACCATCCACGCCACCGAGGCGGGCCGGCACCAGGGCTGGCTGCCGGAGGAGATGAACCGCACCATCCACGGCGTCGAACACTGGATCAGCACCGCCTCGGCCCGGGTGATCGCCTGCTCCGGGTACATGCGGGAACAGGTCACCCGGCTCTTCGACGTGCCCGCGGCCCGGGTCGACGTGGTCGCCAACGGCGTCGACCACCGGGCCTGGCACGCCCGCCCCCGCGCGGTCACGTCGGCCCGCGCCCGGTTCGCCGCGGACGGCCCGCTGATCGGGTACGCCGGCCGGCTGGTCTACGAGAAGGGCGTCCAGCACCTGGTGCACGCCGTGCCGCACCTGCGCGACCGGCACCCCGGGTTGCGCGTGGTGATCGCCGGCGACGGGCCGTACCGGGAGGAACTGGTGGCCGAGGCGCGGCGGCTGCACCTCGGGGAGACCGTCCGCTTCGCCGGTTTCATGAACTCCAGCCAGCTCCCCGCGGTGCTCGCCGCCACCGACGCGACCGTGATCCCCAGCCTCTACGAGCCGTTCGGCATGATCGCCCTGGAGGCGGCGGCCGCCGGGGCGCCGCTGGCGGTGGCCCGCACCGGTGGGCTGGCCGAGATCGTCGAACCGGGCGTCACCGGGGTGACCTTCCCGCACAGCGACCCGGAAGCCCTCGCCGGCGCGGTCGGCCAGCTCCTCGGCGACGAGGTCTTCGCCCGCCGGGTGGCCCGCCGGGCCCGCACCATGGTCGCCGAGCGGTACGGCTGGGCCACCATCGCCGCCCGGACCGCGGGCGTCTACGCCGCCGCCCGCCGGGACCACGGCAGCTTCCAGGCCCGCCGGGCCGCCACCCAGCTCGCGGGTGGACGGTCCCGGATCACCATCCCCGAGGGGAACCTGCTGGCGATGGACGGAGCGGCCTGCTGACGCGCCGGCCCGACGACCGATAGGTCTCCCCCGATCCATTGGCTAAGTTGTACGTCGGCCAACGGTGAGGAGCATGGTGCAGCAGGTGACGATCGCCGGGCGGTACCGACTGCTCGAACTGGTCGGTCGGGGCGGGATGGGGCGGGTGTGGCGGGCCCGGGACGAGATGCTGCACCGTGAGGTGGCGGTCAAGGAGGTCGTCCCGCCGCACTGGCTCGCCGAGTCGGAACGCGACGAGCTGCAGCTGCGCACGCTGCGCGAGGCGCGGACGGCGGCCCAGCTCAACCACCCCAACGTGGTACGGCTCTACGACGTCGTCCAGGTCGACGACCGGCCGTGGATCGTGATGGAGTACGTCGCCTCCCGGTCGTTGCAGACCGTCCTGGACACCACCGGCCCGCTCGACCCCGTGCGGGCGGCCGACATCGGGCTGGCGCTGCTGGCCGCGCTGCGCGCCGCGCACACCGCCGGGGTGCTGCACCGGGACGTGAAGCCGCAGAACGTGCTGGTCGCCGAGGACGGCCGGGTCATGCTCACCGACTTCGGGCTGGCCGTCTTCGACGGCGGCGACGGGCTGATGACCCGGCCCGGCATGGTCTTCGGCTCCCCCCAGTTCGTCGCCCCGGAACGGGCCGCCGAGGGGGTGTCCAGCGTGGAGGCCGACCTCTGGTCGCTCGGCGCCACCCTGCACGCGTCGGTGGAGGGGCGGTCCCCGTACGCCCGCAGCACCGCCATGGCGACCCTCGCGGCGCTGGCCTCCTCGCCGCCGGACCCGGCCCCGCACGCCGGCCCGCTGCGTCCCGTGCTGGAGGGGCTGCTGCGCCGTGACCCCCGGCAGCGGATCGGCCACGACGAGGCGAACCGGCTACTGGAGACGGTGACCCGGCCGGCGCCCATCTCGGAGCCACCGACGGTCGTGCTGCCGGTGGCCCGCACGGCGGTGATCGCCCCTCCCCCGCCCTGGCCCGGCACGGCGAAGCCCGGCGGCTCCGGTACGACGCCCGGGTCCGCCCCGGCGGGCTCGGCCGACCCGTGGGCCGACGGGCCGGGCGGCGGTCCCGGGGACGTCCGCTCGGGCCGGCCGACGGCCGGCTCCGGGGCGGAGCGGGAACGCGGCGGGCAGGGGGCGAGCGCCGGGTCCGGTTCGGACCGGGACGACGCCGGACGGAACGGCCTGCTGGCCTGGCTCACCTCGGGCGAGCGGCGCTGGGCGCTGGCCGCCACGGCCCTGCTGGTGGCCGCCGTCGCCGGGGTGGGCACCGCGCTCGCCGTCACCCGCAACGACCGCAAACCCACGCTGGTCATCCCGGCGAGCGGGGAGCCCGGGGAGCACCCGGACCGGCACGATCCCGACGGGGACGGGCCGCCACCGCCGCCCGGTGGCCGCGGCCCGGTGACCCCGCCGCCGTTCCCGTGCCTGCGGCGCGAGGCCGCCGGCACGCCGGTCACCGTCCTGCCCACGACCACCGAGGACGGCTTCCACCCGCCGTCCGGCTGGACCTGGTACGCCGGCGACGGCTACCGGGTGGCCGTACCGGTCGGCTGGCTGCGCTCCCGCCAGGGGGCGGTGGACTGCTTCCGCGACCCCGGCTCACCGCTGACCCTCAGCGTCCAGGCGGTCGCCCCGGGCACCGACCCCGTGGCCCGGCTGCGGACCGAGGAGCAGCAGCAGCTCACCGCCGGCACCCTGGTGGAGTACCAGAAGCTCCAGCTCGGACCGGCCGGCGACGGCGGGGCCGCCTGGGAGTCCCGCTGGACCACCCCGTTCCGGGAACGGCACCACGCGCTGCGGCTGCTGCCCGGCGGGGACCGCGCCGGCTGGCTGATCGGCTGGAGCACCGCCGACCAGCAGTGGGACGCCGCCCAGGAACGGCTCACCGTGGCCCGGGACAGCCTGCGCGGCCGGAGGGCGGAGCAGGTCTCCCCCACCTGAGGCGCAGCCACCGCCGCACCGGGCGTGCTGCGGATGAGAATGCCGACCGCCCTGGATATCGTGTACCCGGGGGTAGCCGAGGGGGAACGACGTGCAGCAGCAGCTGGTCGCCGGGCGGTACCGGCTGCTCGATCTGGTCGGCAGCGGCGGGATGGGCCGGGTCTGGCTGGCCCGCGACGAGATGCTGCACCGCGACGTCGCGGTGAAGGAGGTCGTCCCGCCGAACTGGCTGGCCGAGTCCGAGCGCGAGGAACTGCGGCTGCGGACCCTGCGCGAGGCGCGGACGGCGGCCCGGCTCAACCACCCCAACGTGGTGCGCATCTACGACGTGGTGCACGACCGGGACAGCCCGTGGATCGTGATGGAGTACGTGCCGTCCCGCTCGGTGCAGCAGATCCTCGGCACCGACGGGCCGCTGGAGCCCGGCCGGGTCGCCGAGATCGGGCTCGCGGTGCTGGCCGCGCTGCGCGCCGCGCACGCCGCCGGGGTGCTGCACCGCGACGTCAAGCCGCACAACGTGCTGGTCGCCGACGACGGGCGGGTGGTGCTGACCGACTTCGGGCTGGCCACCTTCGACGGCGGCGACGGGTTGATGACCGGGCCGGGCCTGGTGCTCGGCTCGCCGCAGTTCGTCGCCCCGGAGCGGGCCCGGGAGGGCGTGTCGGACCCGCGCACCGACCTGTGGTCGCTCGGCGCCACGCTGCACGCCGCCGTCGAGGGGCAGTCCCCGTACGCCCGGGCCAGCGCGATGGCGACGCTGAGCGCGCTGGCCACCGAGCCGCCCGACCCGGCGCTCCGGGCCGGGCCGCTGCGGCCGGTGCTCGACGGCCTGCTCCAGCGCGACCCCGCGCGGCGGCTGACGGCCGCCCAGGTGGAGCCGCTGCTGCGGGCGGCGCTCCCCGACCCCGCCGCGCTGCCGGAGGCGGGGCGAGGGCCGCGCCACCTCGTCCCGGCCCTCGACGGCGCGCCACCGCCCGGCCGGTCGGACGATCCGGCCCCGGCCGCCGGCGCCGCACCGCGCGGCCGGCGCCGCACGCTGGTCGCGGCCGGCGCCGCCGCGGTCACGCTGCTCGCGTCGGCCTGGGTGGCGCTGGCCCTGCGGGACACCGGCGGGGGCGGCACGCCGTCGATGCCGGGCTCCGACGGCGGTACGACGGTGGCCCGCCCCGGCGCCTTCCCCTGCGCCGCGCCGGCTCCCGCCGACGCCCGCCCGGTCCCGTCGGCGCCCCCGCCGTCCGGCGTCCGGTACGGGTTGGTGCGCGGTTGGACCTGGTACGAGGATCCGACCGGCTTCCAGATCGCCGTCCCGATCGGCTGGCTGCGCTACCCCGACGGGGCGGCCACCTGCTTCCGGGAGCCCCGCGGCGCCCGGGTGCTGAGCGTGGCGGCCGGCGCCGCCCCGGCCGACCCGGTGGCGTACTGGAAGACCGAGGAGCGCCGGCTCACCGGGGCGGGCAAGTTGGCCGCCTACCGCCGGGTCGACATCAGCCCGATGGACATGTTCCAGGGCGGCGCGCTGTGGGAGTGCGCCTGGACCACCGCCGCCGGCGACCAGGTGCACAGCGCCCGGATGATCCTGACCGTCGCCCCGGGGCGGGCGTACACCGTCGCATGGTTGACGAACGAGTTCGACTGGCAGGTCAACGCGACATACTTGCTGATGATCCGGCAGAGCTTCAGGTTGGTTCCCGCCTGACATCATCCCCTGTGGACCGTCCGGATGATTGCCCCTCGCAGGCCGCTCTGACACAGTGGCGTAGTTTTGTGGATCAAGAACCTGGGGAGGGGCGAGGCGACATGATGGGACCGTCCCACGCGCTGTCCGGCGCGGCCGTGTGGCTGACCGGATCATGGGCGCTGGACCACTTCACCGACTACCACCAGTCGCCGCTGGCGCTGGCGGTCGGCACGGCGGTCTGCGCCGGCGGCGCGCTCTTCCCCGACCTCGACCTCTCCGGCAAGGTGACCCGCAACCAGGGCGGCGCCACCGTGGCCCGGACCTTCGGGGTCTTCTCGCTCTTCATCGCCGAGGTGATGGAGAAGATCTCGCTCGGCGTCTACTACGCGACCAAGCTCAGCCGCGACCCGCGCCGCAACAACGGCCACCGGACGCTGACCCACACCCTGCCGTTCACCGCGCTGGTCGGCTGGGGCACCACCGCGCTCTGCACCGCGTACGGCAAGTGGGCCGTGGTGGGCGTCCTGTTCTTCATGATCGGCCTGGCCCTGCGCGGGCTCTTCGACGAGTGGGCCGAGCGCGCCGGCTGGGTGATCGTGACGCTCGCCTCGGCCGGCGCCGCCTGGTACACGTTCGCCAACCTGCCGGGCGACCGGGGCTACCCGATGATCGGGCTCGCCGTCGGGGTGGGCTGCTTCGTGCACATCCTCGGCGACATGATCACCAAGGCCGGCGTGCCGATCCTCTGGCCCATCCCGATCAAACGGCGGATGTGGACGATGGTCGGCCTGCCCAACAGCATCGCCCTGCGCACCGGCAGCAAGGCGGAGGTGGTGGTGCTGCGCACCGCGCTCACCCTGCTCTCCGTCCTCGCCGCCGTCGGTCTGGTGGCCCCGTCGGTGCTGCACCGCTTCAACATCGAGGTGTGAGCGCGCTGCCGCCCGCCGACGACGACGCCGTACCCGCGTTCTGGCGGGAGCTCGGCCTGCCCGGGCTGGCCGACGTGCACGTGCACTTCCTGCCGCCCCGGCTGCTGCGCCGGGTCTGGGCATACTTCGACGCCGCCGGGCCGCTGGTCGGCACCGAGTGGCCGATCCGGTACCGGTGGAGCGACCAGGAGCGGGTGGCGCACCTGCGGCGGATGGGCGTACGGGCGTTCAGCGCGCTGGCGTACCCGCACCGGCCCGGGATGGCGGCCGAGCTGAATCGGTGGACGCTCGACTTCGCCCGCGCCACGCCCGGCTGCCTGCCCTCGGCGACCTTCTTCCCCGAGCCCGGGGCCGACCGGTACGTCGCCGACGCCCTCGCCGAGGGCGCGCGGGTGTTCAAGGTGCACGTCCAGGTCGGCGGGTTCACGCCGACCGACCCGGCGCTGGACCGGGTGTGGGGGCTGCTCGCCGAGACCGGGACCCCGGTGGTGGTGCACGCCGGGCACGCCCCGGTCGGCACCGCGCACACCGGGCCGGAGGGCTTCGCCGCGCTGCTGGACCGGCACCCCCGGCTGGCCGCGATCGTGGCGCACCTCGGCGCGCCCGACTACGCCGCCTTCCTCGACCTCGCCGAGCGGTACGAGCGGGTCCGGCTGGACACCACCATGGCGTTCACCCCGTTCTTCGACCGCTTCGTGCCGTTCCCCGCCGACGAGCTGCCCCGGCTGCGCGAGCTGGGCCTGGCCGGGAAGGTGCTGCTGGGCAGCGACTTCCCGAACATCCCCTACCCGTACGCCACCCAGTTGGCCGGGTTGGCCCGGCTCGACCTGGGCGACGACTGGCTGCGGGCGGTCTGCTGGGACAGCGCCGCCGCCCTGTTCGACCTGCGCTGACCGGTCAGTCGAGCGTGTCGGCGGCCCAGGCGGCGAGCAGGTCCAGCACGGGCCGGCGGCCGGCGAAGATCGCCGCCTCGTCCCGCCGGTCGTAGGTCTGGCCGGTGGCGCCGCCCGCCCGGTTGAGCATCACCGGCGCGAGCCAGAAGTACTTCGCCGCGCCGGTCGCCCGGACCGCGCGGACGACCGTCCCCGGTTCGACGGCGCCCCGCAGCCCGTCGAGGTAGCCGTCCAGCACGGCGGCGGCCACGTCGGGCAGCAGCCCGACGTCGACCAGGCCGTCGAGGAAGGTGTCGAGGACCAGGTTGGCGGCGTCCTCGCCGATCGGGCCGGGGCCGACGAAGGACCAGTCCAGCAGCACCGGGCCGGCGTCGGTGAGAACCAGGTTGGTCGGCCAGACGTCGTGGTGGCTCAGGGTGCGGGGCAGCCGGTCGGTGGCGGCGAGGACGTCGTGCCGCCGCCGCCAGAGCGTCCGCAGGCCGGCGCGGAGCGGCTCCGGCCAGGCCGCGACGGCCACCGGATGGTCCCACCGCACCGGCTCGGTGACCGGCCGGCTGAGCGTGTAGTCGCGCAGCCAGTCCCGGGCCAGCCACTCGTGGCCGGCCGGCGGCGCCGGCCGGCGGGCGGTCGGCACGGCCGCGACGGGGGCGGCGAGCCGGGCGGCGTGCGCCACGCCCAGCCGTCGGGCCACGTCGTGCAGGTCGTCCACCGTGCACTCGGTGCCCGGGCGACCGGCCGCCTCGGTCAGCCAGAGCGCCACGCTGCCGTCCGGACGGTCCTCGACGGCCAGCGGCGCGGGCCCGGTCAGGCCGGCGTCGGCCCAGCCGGTGGTGGCCAGCCCGCTGCGGTACGCCTCGACCTCGCGCCGCCAGTAGTTCCAGTGCCCCGGGTCGTCGCTGCCGGCCCAGTGCGCCGGGCCGCTGCCCGCCCCCGGCGGGGTGATCAGCTTGAGCACCGCGGGGCGGCCGGCGTACCGGGTCCGCCAGATGCCGCCGGTGACCCCGTTGAGCGGGTTGTGGGTCAGCGCCTCGGCCGGCGCGTCGGGTTCGAGCAGGTCCGCGGGGGGTCGCACGCCGTGACCCTAGCCCGTCGGGCCCTCCGTCGCCGTCCCGCGCCGGCTCAGACGCCGACCCGCTGCGGCGGCACGGTGAGCCCGTAGAGCGCCATCAGCTCGGGCGTGTCCACCCGGCTGCCGTCGGCCACCGAGTCGCAGGAGATGTCGACGATCTGGTCCTTGTGCGCCAGCAGGTACGGCCGGGCGCCGACGTCCGCGCTGGCCAGGGTGGCGATGCCGGACCAGTGCCGGCGGCCGAAGAGCATCGGGTAGCCGCGCAGCCCGTCGTAGGTGGCGCAGACCAGCACGTCCGGGTACGGCAGCGCGGTGACCCGGCGCACCGCGGCGGCGGTCAGGCCGGGCATGTCCACCGGCACCACCACCACCGCCTCGATCTCCTCGTCGGTGAGAGCGGCCAGGCCGGCCCGGATGGAGGAGCCGACCCCGGTGCCCCAGGCCCGGTTGATCACCACCGTGGCCCGGCTCAGGTCGGCGGTCTCCCGGACCTGGTCGGCGGCGGCGCCCAGGACGACCACGATCTGCTCGCAGCCCGCCTCGGTCATCGTGTCGATCATCTGGTTCACCAGGGGCTTCTCCCCCTGGTGCAGCAGCGCCTCGGGTCCGCCGATCCGGCGTCCCCCGCCCGCTGCGATGATCATTCCTGCGATCCGACTCAGCGGGCCACCTCCACTGTTGACGGGAACCGCCGCAGCGGCTGGCCGCTTCCGTCCCCTCCTACGCACACCGGGTGCAACGACCACCGCGGCGATGAGTGTCGGGGCGAAACGGATAATTGACGCAGCTGAGACCGCGGCAGCCCGACGACGCCGGCCCGCCCCCAGGCGGGAGCGAGCGTGCGGGCGTTCGTCTATCCACATCCGACGACGACATGTGCGACAACCGACAGTGCACCGCATCTGCCGGGATCGGCGCGGCGGTTGAACCTGCCACCATGGTCCTGACCTCGAAGAACAACCGACGACAGGTCGGCAGCACCCGTTCAGGCATCAAGGCTAATTGTTGTATGGGGGACAGCGGCCCATCGCCTCGGCGAACTACGGTCAGGTGACAGAGTTCCGAAGGGAGGAACGATGGTTCCCGCTACACCCAAACGACACCCTCGCTCAGGCAAGGCTCTCGGGGTGGTCGTCCTGGTCGCCACCAGCCTGCTCATTCCCGCCCAGTCAGCGTCGGCGGGCGGTCGCATCTCCACCACGGCCGCCACGACCTTCGCCACGCAATCACTCGCCACCCAGGCGCTGGCCACGACCCTGCCGGTACTGCGCCAGGGTTCGCGGGGCACCGCGGTGACCAACCTCCAGCGGCGGCTCGCCGCGCTGCACTACGACGTGGGCGCCGCCGACGGGATCTTCGGACCCTCGACGTACCACGCGGTCGTCGCCTTCCAGAAGGTGAACGGCCTGACCCGGGACGGGATCGTCGGGCCGTACACCTGGGCAGCCCTGGACCACCCGGTGATCCCCAGGCCGAAGTACACCCACTCCGGCTACTCGCTGGAGACGAACCTGACCAGGCAGGTGCTGTACCTGGCACGCGCGGGGTCGGTCGTACGGATCCTGGACGCGTCGAGCGGAAAGTCCAGCACCCCGACGCCGACCGGCAACTTCACCATCCAGCGCCGGATCGACGGCTGGCGGGAGAGCTCGCTCGGCCTGCTGTGGCGGCCGAACTACTTCTACTACGGCTACGCGGTGCACGGCGCCACGTCCGTCCCCACCTACCCGGCCAGCCACGGCTGCGTCCGGGTGCCGATCCCGGCCATGAACCGCCTGTGGTCGACCATCTACGTCGGCGTACCGGTGCACATCTACCGCTGACCATCGCCACGACGGCGGCCCCCGCTCCCCCGGGTGGCCGCCGTCGACGATGTGCCGCTCCCCGCGTCGGCCTCGCCACGCCGTGGTCAGAACCTGCCGCCCCTCCCCACCTGTGCGGTCACCCGGTCGCGGAGCGCGGCGAGCCCGGGGCTGACCGCGACGGTGGGCGGGATCGGGTCGGCCAACCGGCGCGCCGCGACGGGCAGCCAGGCGAGGTCCGCGTCGAACCGGTGGCGGGCGGCCCGCACCTCGCCGGCCGGATCGGCCGCGTCCAGGCGGCGTCCGCCGCGCATCACCGGCACCAGCAGCGACTCGCGGCCGGCCGGTGGCGGTTCGTCGCGCATCCCGACCACGTCGCCGCTCTCCCCGCTTGGATCACGAAAGACCTGCTTGGGACCCGGCAGGGTGGCCTTGCCGGGCGACAGCTTGAGCACCGGCCGGTCGCCGAAGGCGACGAGTTTGTAGGCGCTGTCCAGGGAGGGCGCGTCGAAGGAGACACCCATCCGGGTACCGACGCCGTAGGCGTCGATCGGCGCGCCCTGGGCGACGAGGGCGGCGATGACGTCCTCGTCCAGGCTGCCGCTGGCCACGATCTGCGCCCGGGTGAGCCCGGCGCCGTCCAGGATCCCGCGCGCCTCCCGGGCCAGCGCGGCGAGATCGCCCGAGTCGAGCCGGATCCCCAGCGGCCCGGTCAACCCCAGCTCGGTGACCACGTCGACGGCGGCCCGCACACCGGCGGGGGTGTCATAGGTGTCGACGAGGAACACCGGGTTCGTGGGAAAGTCGGCGGCGAACGCCCGGAACGCGGCACGCTCGTCGGGAAACGCCTCGACGTACGAGTGGGCCATCGTTCCCGACGGTCGGAGGCCGTAGCGCCTCGCGGCCTCCACGTCGCTGGTCGCGGCGAAGCCGGCGATGGCCGACGCCCGGGCCACGCCCGCCCCGGCCTCGATCCCGTGGGTACGGCGGAACGCGAAGTCGATCAGCTGCGCGTCCGGGGCGGCGAGCCGGCAGCGGGCAGCTTTGCTGGCCACCGTGGTGTGGAAGGTGAGCAGGTTGAGCACGGCGGTCTCCACCAGCTGCGCCTCGGCGATCGGCGCGGTCACCTCCAGCAGCGGCTCGTCGGCGAACACCACGCGGCCCTCCGGCACGGCCCAGACGTCCCCGGTGAACCGCATCCCGGCAAGGGCCGTCAGGGTTGGCGGGTCGAGCCCGACGACGTCGCGCAGATAGCCCAGCTCCTCGTCGTCGAACGCGAAGCCTTCCAGGAACGCCAGCGCCTCGGCCAGCCCGGCGGCGACCAGGAACCCACGCCGGGGTGGCAGGCGGCGGACGAAGAGGCTGAACGTGGCCTGGTCCACCATGTCGCGGCGCAGATAGCTGGCCGCCATCCGCAGCTCGTACAGGTCGGTACGCAAGCCCGTCATGCCACCCCCACCCGCTCGCCGCCGCCATCAGCGGGCCAGCCCGCTCCGGGCCCGCGCGGCGTCGGCACAGCCGAGGACCGGCGGTCGCTGGACGCGCCGGGACGGCATCCGTTGCCGGACAGCTGCGGGTTCACGCTCCCACTGTCTTCGATCCAGGGGCGCAGCGGGTCGCATATCCATCATCGTCGTCGAAGGTCGCGGGGTCTGAAGCGCCATTGCGGCGACGGCGGGACAGCACGAGCAGCACCACACCGAGGGCGGCCGGCGCGCCCTCAGGTCGCGTCGGCGTAGCAGTCGACGATGGACACGTCCAGCGGGAAACGGACCGGAGTGTCCCCGAAGAGCAGCGCCGACGCCCGCGCCCCCGACCGGGTCACCGCCTCGGCGACCGCCTCGGCCCGCTCCGCCGGGCAGTGCACGATCACCTCGTCGTGCTGGAAGAAGACCAGCTCCGCCTCGGTGCCGGCCAGCTCGCCGCGGAGCGTGGCGAGCAGCGTGGACGCCCACTCGGCCGCGGTGGCCTGGATGACGAAGTTCCGGGTGAACCGGCCGCGCGACCGGGCCGCCCGGGCCCGCGGCGACTGTGGGTCGCCCCCGAGGTCCGGATCGGGCGCCCCGTCGTCACCGCCGGTGAAGCCGGCCGTCCCCGGCGGGCAGGTACGCCCCAGCCAGGAGCGGACCAACCCGCCCGCCTCGCCGGTGCGGGCGGCCGCCTCGACGTACCCGAACGCGGTCGGGTAGCTGCGCTTGAGCACCGCCAGCGCGGGCAGCGCCGCCCCGCCGGTCTGGCCGTACATCGCGCCGAGCAGGGCCACCTTGGCCCGGGGCCGGTCACCGGCGAAGGCGTCCTGGGCGAGGGCGGCGTAGAGGTCGCCGGCCCCGCCCGCCGCGGCGAGCCGGGCGTCGCCGGAGACCGCGGCGAGCACCCGGGGCTCCAACTGGCCGGCGTCGGCCACCACCAGCCGCCAGCCCGGGTCGGCCATCACCGCCCGCCGGATCACCTTGGGGATCTGCAACGCCCCGCCGCCCCGGGTGGCCCACCGCCCGGAGACCACCCCGCCGGGGACGTACTCCGGCTGGAACCGGCCGTCGGAGACCCAGGCGTCCCGCCAGGCCCGGCCGTGCGCCGTCCAGATCCGGTAGAGCTCCTTGTATTCCAGCACCAGCGGCACCGCCGGGTGGTCGACGCCGCGCAGCACCCAGGCCCGCGTGTTGGGCAGCTCGACCCCGGCCCGGGCGAAGGCCCGCAGCAGCTCCGCCGGGGAGTCGGTGTGCAGCTGGCGAACGCCGAACGCGTCGGCGATCAGGGCGGCCAGCTCGGCCAGCCGGCGGGGCGGCCCGCCCACCGGGGACGCCTCGCCGAGCAGCTCGCCGAGGATGGCGTCGTGCACGTCGGCGCGCCACGGCAGGCCGGCGGCGGCCATCTCCACCGCGATCAGCGCACCGGCCGACTCGGCGGCGACCAGCAGCCGGAACCGGCCGGGGTGCGCGGTCGCGGCGACCCGGGCGAGCTGGTCGGCGTACACCCGGGCCAGCGCCTCGATGCCCGGGCCCGGCGGCCCGGGGACGGCCTCGAAGAGCGACCCCTGGCCGTCGCCGGGCGGGGCCGGCGGCCGGGGCGGCGGGTCGGGCGGCACGGCCGCGCCGGTGAGCCGGGCGTACGCGGCGGCGAGCGAGCGCGGCTCACCCCAGCGGCCGGCGTGCCCGAGCAGCAGCGCCTCGGTCAGCTCGACGTCGTGGCAACGGTCCAGCCGCACCCCGGCCCGCAGCAGCGCCGGGTAGAGCGTCGCCCCGGACGCCCACACCCAGCGCGGACGGTCGGCGGCCTCGTGCGCGGCGACCGCGGCGGCCAGGTCGGTGACCGGCTCGGCCGGGCCGGCGGGCGAGCCGTCCCCACGCAGCGGCTGGAGCACTCCCCCGCCCCGCTCGTCGGACACCACCGCCACCAGCACGGATGCGATTCTGCCTCGCCCCTGTGACACCGGCCGCGCCGCACGTCCCGCGCCGCCCCGAGGCGGCCGGGAGGAGGACGACGAGGCGTAAACGGGTCGGTGCGCCGCCGGCCGGCTCGGTAGCGTGTCCGGATGCCCCCACGGATCCCCCACCGCGACCCCGGGACTCCGGACACCCGGGGGCCGCTGCGCTATCTCTGGTGGCTGGTCCGCCGCCAGCCCTGGCGGGTGCTGCGCGGCAGTCTGCTCGGCACGGCCTGGATGATCGGGCTGTCGGTCCGGCCCTGGCTGATCTCCCGCGCGGTCGACGACGGGCTGCGCGGGAAGGACACCCGGGCCCTGTGGTTCTGGGTCGCGGCGATCGTGGTGGCCGGCGTCGGCCTGTCGTACCTGGGCATCATGCGGCACCGCACGATGACCTACATCCGGGAGGACGCGAAGGCCCGCTCGGCCGCCGTCGTGCTGCGGCAGGTGTCCCGGGTCGGCGCGGCGCTGCCCCGCCGGGTCGACGCGGGCGAGGTGGCCACCGTCGGCGGCTCCGACATCGACTGGACGGCGCAGGTCCTGACGCTGACCGGGCCGGGGGTCGGCGCGGTCGTCGCGTACGGGGTCATCGCCGTCGTGCTCTGGTCGATCTCGCCCTTCCTCGCGCTCTGCGTGCTGGTCGGCGTGCCGGCGGTCGGGCTGGTCGTCGGGCCCCTGCTGCGCCGCCTCGAGCGGGCCGAGTCGGTCTACCGGCAGCAGCAGGGCGCCCTCACCGCCCGGTCCAGCGACATCGTGGCCGGGCTGCGGGTGCTCGCCGGCGTCGGCGGCCGGGGCCTGTTCGCCCGCCGGTACGCCGCCCGGTCCCGGGAGCTGCTGGCCGAGGGCTACCGGGTCGGCGCGGTGAACAGCTGGATCGACGCGGCGACGGTCGCCATCCCCGGGTTGTTCCTCGCGGCGGTGGTCTGGTTGGCGGCCCGGATGGCGGTGGGCGGCGAGATCAGCATCGGGGAACTGGTCGCGGTCTACGGCTACGTGGCGACCCTCGTCGTGCCGGTGTGGTTCCTGCTCGAGGGCAGCCACCAGCTGATCCGGGGGCGGGTCGCCGCCCGCCGGATCATCGCCCTGCTCAAGCTGGCTCCGGACGACGTCGGCGGCCCCCGGACCGTCGGACCTCGCACGGTGCCCGACACCCGGCCGGCGGAGGCCGCCGCCGCGCCGGTCCGCGCCGCGGACCTGCACGACCCGGTGACCGGGCTGACCGTCCGCGCCGGCCGGCTGACCGTCGTGGCGGCCGACGACCCGGCCGCCGCCGGGGCGCTGGCCGACCGGCTCGGCCGGTACGTGGCCAGCGACGTCACCTGGGGCGGCGTGCCGCTGGCCAGGATCGCGCTGGACGAGGTGCGGGCCCGGATCCTGGTCGCCGACCACGACTCGTACCTCTTCGCCGGCCCGCTGCGCGAGGTCCTGCTCCCCCGGCCGGCCGGCGGCGACGCCCGGCCCACCGACGACGACCGGATCGTCGCCGCCCTGCGCACCGCGTCGGCCGAGGACGTCGCCGACGCCCTGCCGGCCGGGCTGGACACCCCGCTCGACACCCGGGCCCGGACGCTCTCCGGCGGCCAGCGGCAACGGGTACGGCTGGCCCGGGCGCTGCTGACCGAGCCGGAGGTGCTGATCCTCGTCGACCCGACGTCGGCGGTGGACGCGCACACCGAGGCCCGGATCGCGCAGCGGCTGTGCGAGGCGCGGGCCGGCCGGACCACGCTGGTGCTGGCCACCTCGCCGCTGCTGCTGGGACGGGCCGACACGGTCGCTCACCTGCGCGCCGGCCGGATCGTCGCCACCGGCAGCCACGCCGACCTGCTGGACCGGGACCCCGACTACCGGCGCCTGGTGGCCCGGGACAGCGCGGACCCGGACGTGGACCGGGCCGGCGACGCCGAGGGGGCGCTCCGGTGAGCGGGCTGCCGGTGGCCGACCGCCCCGCCGTCCGCCGGGCGCTGCGGGACCTGATCGGCCGGCACCGACGCGCGGTCGCCGTGGTGCTGGTGTTGCAGGGCGCCGCCGCGATCGCCGGGCTCGCCCCGCCGTGGCTGCTGGGTCGGATCGTCGACCGGGTCACCGCGGGCACGGGCGTGGCCACCGTCGACCGGCTGGCACTGGCGATCGGTGGCTGCGTGCTGGTCCAGGCGCTGCTCTCCCGCTACGCGCAGTACACCGGCCACCGGTTCGGCGAGCGGGCCGTCGCCGAACTGCGCGAGGACTTCGTCCGGGCCACGCTCGGGTTGCCGGTCTCCGTCGTCGAGCGGGCCGGCTCCGGCGAGCTCGCCACCCGCAGCTCGGTCGACGTCGCCACCGTCGGGACCACCGTCCGGGACGTGGTGCCCACCATCGTCATCGCCTCGGTGCAGCTGACGCTGCTGTTCGCGGCGATCTTCCTGCTGCACCCGCTGCTCGGCCTGGTGGCGCTGGCCGCGCTGCCGGTGATCTGGGCGGTGGCCCGCTGGTACCTGCGGCGGGCCAGTCCCGCGTACCTGGTCGAGGGGGCCGCCGCCGCGGAGCTGACCGGGACGCTGACCGCCACCGCCGAGGGGGCCCGCACGGTCGAGGCGCTCCGGTTGGCCGACGAGCGGATCGGGCACGGCACCGGGGACATCGCCCGGGTGTGGCAGGCCCGCCGGGCGACGCTCAGGCTGCGTACCGTCTTCTTCTCCGTGGTGGAGGCCAGCTACCCGCTGCCGGTCGCCGCGGTGCTGCTCGTCGGGGGGTACCTGCTCTCCCGGGGGCTGGTCTCGCTCGGCGCCGTCGTCGCCGCCGCGCTCTACCTGCAACAGGCGATCGAGCCGCTGGACCGGCTGCTGCAGTGGACGGAGCAGGCGCAGCGCGGCTTCGCGTCGTTCGCCCGGGTGCTCGGGGTCGGCCTGGTGCCGCCGGAACCTCCCGGCCGGACCGCCGCGCCGCGGGGCGAGCGGCTGGTGGTGCGCGGCGCGCGGTTCGCGTACGCCGGGCACGACGTCCTGCACGGCATCGACCTGGAGGTACGGCCCGGGGAGCGGCTGGCCGTGGTCGGCCCGTCGGGGGCCGGCAAGTCCACCCTGGCCCGGCTGCTCGCCGGGATCGACGCGCCCCGCCAGGGCGTGGTCAGCATCGGCGGCTGCCCGGTCACCGACCTCGACCCGGCGGAGCGTCGCCGCCGGATCGCCCTGGTCACCCAGGAGCACCACGTCTTCATCGGCTCGGTCCGCGACAACCTCGCCTTCGCCGCCCCGGACGCCTCCGACGACCGGATGCGGTCCGCGCTGGCCGCGGTGGGGGCCGACTGGTTCGCCGCGCTGCCCGACGGGCTGGACACCGCGCTCGGCGACGGGGCCCGGCAGCTCGGCGCGGCCGAGGCCCAACAGCTCGCGCTGGCCCGACTGGTGCTCGCCGACCCGCACACGCTGATCCTCGACGAGGCGACCGCGGCCCTGGATCCGACCACCGCACGACGGACCGAGCGGGCCCTCGCTGCCCTGCTCACCGGGCGGACCGTCATCGCGATCGCGCACCGGCTCAACACCGCGCACGACGCGGACCGGGTCGCCGTGCTGGCCGAAGGCCGGATCACCGAGATCGGCAGCCACCACGACCTGGTCCGCGCCAACGGCCCCTACGCCGCCCTCTGGCACTCCTGGCACCACTAACCGTTACCTTTCAGTGTGCTCTGGGGAGCATGTGATTGGTAGTCCCGCTTGCGGGACGGTCCCGGCCTTACCCACCTGGGCGGTGCCGGGTTGACGCTTCACGGCCACCGGCCCGCTGGGGCGGGTCTTACGGTCGGCTCCACGTCCTGCCACCGGGCCACTCCCGGCAGTTGTCGCCTCACGCGCGAGCGCGGCGAGGTTGCGTGCGGCGTTGACGTCCCGGTCGAGGACCAGCCCGCAGGTGGTGCAGGTGTAGGTGCGCGCGGACAGGGCAAGCTTGGCTTTCACCGTGCCACAGGCCGAGCAGGTCTTGCTGGAGGGACACCAGCGGTCAGCCACCACGAAGTGGCCGCCGTTCCATGTGGTCTTGTACGCCAATTGCCGGCGTAGTTCGCCGAAGCCGGCGTCGGCGATGCGCCGAGCGAGGCGCCGGTTGCGTAGCATGCCGGCCACGTTGAGGTCTTCGACCGCGATGGTGCCGTACTCGCGGGCCAGCCGGGTGGTGAGCTTGTGCAGGCCGTCGCGGCGCAGGTTCGCCACCCGCGCGTGCGCCCGGGCCACCTGCCTGCGCGCGCGTTCCCACCGGTTCGACGGCTGCTGGCCGCTACGCCGATCCGGGCCGACACGCCGTGACAGGCGCCGGGCGAGACGCCGCATTCGACGGGCCGCGTCCTCCAGGTGGCGGGGGTTGGGCTCCATCGTGCCGGTGGACAGCACCGCCAGGTGCTTCACCCCGACGTCCACGCCGACCACCGCCTGCGGGCGCGCCGGTGTGCGCTCGACCCGGTCGACCTCAACGGTGAACGCGACCTGCCACCGCCCGGCGTCACGGCGCACGGCAGCCGACATGATCCGGGCCGTGCCCGCTTCCAGGCG
This sequence comes from Micromonospora sp. BS32, assembly GCF_059089345.1. Taxonomy (NCBI): domain Bacteria; kingdom Bacillati; phylum Actinomycetota; class Actinomycetes; order Micromonosporales; family Micromonosporaceae; genus Micromonospora; species Micromonospora sp. BS32. Next base: position 54,990 of record NZ_JBSSHR010000011.1, on the reverse strand, counting down.
GCGGGCGAGCTTGCGGGCGGACTCGTGCAGCTTGAGCCGGCCCAGCCGGGGCAGCACGACGTGCTTGCGGTCCGGCTCCACCCGGATCGCGCCCGTGGTGAACCGCACGGACGGCGTGCTGCGGCGACGGGACTTGAACCGGGGAAACCCCACCCGCCGCCCCGCCCGCTTACCGGTGCGCGAATCGGACCAGCTCTTCAAACCGCGGGCCAGGGCGTCGAGGCCGGTGTTGAATGCCTCCTTGGAGCACTCGGCCCACCACGGCGCCACGTCCGGCTTGGCTGCGTTCCACGCCTTGCGCAGCGCCGGCAACGACCACTCGATCGTCGGCGTCAAGCCCGACTCCGCGATGCCGTAGGAGCGTTCGGCGGCACGCTGCTCCATGACCGCCTTCACCCGGGCGAGGGCCCAGTTGTACGCCACCCGACCCGCGCCCGCGTGCGCCAGCACCGCCCGTTCCTGACGCGGCGTCAGGTCCAGGGCGAACCGGTACGCCTGCACCACCATCACATCAATCACCATCGTCCATCGCCGCCGCGACGGCCCGCCGAGCCCGGTTGGCGGCGGCCCGACGCCCATACAGACGGGCGCACAGGCTGGTCAGGATCTCGGTGACATCCCGCACCAGGTCGTCGTCCACCTCCGCCGGGTCCACCACGAGCAGCCGACGACTCTGAGCGGCCAGGGCCGCCTCGACATACTCGACGCCGAAGCGGGCGAACCTGTCCCGGTGCTCTACCACGATCGTCGTCACCGTCGGGTCGCGCAGCAGGGCGAGGAACTCCTTGCGATGCCCGTTCAGCGCGGACCCGACCTCGGTCACCACCCGGGACACGACCAGCTGCTGTCCGGTCGCCCACATAGTCACCCGCGCCACCTGCCGGTCCAGGTCAGGCCGCTGGTCAGCCGACGAGACCCGGGCGTACACCACCGCCTGCCCGCCACTGGGTGCCGCCGCGGCGAGAGGATCGCCCACCATGATGAGCCGGCCCAGCCGGAAAGTGGGAACAGGCAGCGTCCCAGCCGCGTACTGCCGCCGCGCGGTCACGTACGCGATGCCCTGCGACGCCGCCCACTCCTTCAGATTCACCCTGCTCACCATAGCAAGTTCAAGACCGCTAGAGTCTACTGTGGCGCTATCTGTTGTCTGCCCCATTCCACCCCCGGCGAGCGCCCTCTTTCACGAAAAGAGTGGCTATCCGGCGCGGAATAGCCACTCTTTCCGTGAAAGTGCGTCGACCTCGGGCGGGAGGAGGGGGCTACTTGCTGATGTTGGCGGTCAGGCCGGACTGGACCTGGCGTTGGAAGACGATGTAGACGATGAGCACGGGGAGCATCGCCATGGTCACGCCGGCGAAGAGGCCCGACCAGTCGGACTTGTAGCCCTGGTTGACGGAGAGTTCGATCAGGCCCTGGGAGATAACCTGGTTCTTCGGCTCGCCCGCGACGGACTGCATGAGCAGGGTCGGCAGATACCACTGGTTCCACTGGCCGAGCACGTTGAAGATGCCGATGCTGATCAGGCCCGGCTTGGCCATCGGCAGCATGACGCTGAAGAAGAGCCGGCTGTGCGACGCCCCGTCGACCATCGCGGCCTCGGCGATCGAGTTCGGCAGCGTCTTGAAGAACGAGTGCATGAAGAAGATCGTGAACGACAGTGACCAGGCGACGTAGACCATGACCAGCATGACGTGCTTGTTCGGGCCGAGCAGCGGGAAGACGACGCCCATGTTGTAGACGCCCTTGAACAGCGGCACGGCGGCCAGGTAGATCGGCAGCGTCAGCCCGGACAGGAACATGTAGTAGATAAGCCGGTTGCCCCGGAACTCGTAGCGGGCCAGCACGTAGGCCGCCATCGAGCCGAGCAGCATGGTCAGGAAGACGCTGCCGACCAGCACCAGCAGGGTGTTCAGGAAGAACGCGCCGAGGTGCCCCTGGCCCCAGGCCCGGCTGAAGTTGTCCCAGTGCAGCGTGTCGGGGATCAGCGACAGCGGCTCGCGGATGACCTCCGAGTCGGCCTTGAACGCCGACATCACCACCCACAGCAGCGGGTAGATCACCATCACGGCCCAGACCGCCAGGAACAGGTGGGAGAACCCGTTGAAGATCCGCGTGCCGACGGCGCCGGCGCGGGACTGCGTCCGTCGCGGGGGCGCCGGCTGGGTGGGTGGGGTCTGGTCGGGCCGGATCAGACCACCGTGCGTCGCTGTGCTCATCGTCCAGCCTCCTTTAGAACTCGATACGCTCACGACGGGTGATCCTCAGCTGCGCCGCGGCCAGCAGGATCGTGAAGATCGCCAGCGACACGCCCATCGCGCAGGCGTAGCCGAACTGGCCCTTCTGGAACGCGGTGAAGTTGAGCACCGACGCGAAGATCTCGCTGGCGTGGTTCGGTCCGCCCTGGCTGGGCGTCATCACGAACACCAGGGCGTACATGTCCAGGGCGATGAAGCCCAGGTACACCCAGGCCACCGAGATGGTGTCCCGCAGCAGCGGCAACGTGATCCGGAAGAAGGTGTGGAAGCGGCCGGCGCCGTCGAGGAGCGCCGCCTCGTAGATGTCCCTCGGAATCGACTGCATCGCCGCGGAGAAGAGCACCATGTAGAAGCCGGCTCCGCTCCACACCGCGATCAGCAGCAGCCACCAGAGCACCGCCGGTACGCCGAGGAACGGCTCCGGGTCGGCGGTGAAGGCGATCGGGTTGTCGGCGTCGACCAGCCCGACCTTGATCAGCAGGCCGTTGATCAGGCCCTGGTTGTCGGTGCGGTAGATCTGCTGCCACATCACGGCGATGACCACCAGCGACAGCACCTGTGGGAAGAAGAAGATCACCTTGTAGACGGCGGAGCCGAAGACCCCCCGGATGCCCGCCCTGTCCTCGCGTCCGCCCACGTTGAGCAGGAACGCGAGGAACAGGGCCAGGGCGATGGTGAACAGCGGCACGGTGACCAGGAAGAACACGTTGTGCCAGAACGCCTTCCTGATCAGCTCGTCGGAGACCAGCCGGACGTAGTTGTCCAGCCCGACGAACTCCTGCTTGTCGGAGTACCCTCCCCAGTTCGTCAGCGAGTACCCGGCGGCCTGCGCGAAGGGCCACACCACGTAGAAGAGGTACAGCGCGACGGGCAGGGCCAGGAATCCCGTGACGAAACGCGCAACACCGTGCCGCATTCCCCACTCACTCTCTCGTTCGGGTCGGATGGTCCGGCGCGACCGTCAGGCGCGGGTCTGCTTCTTGATCGACGAGTCCTTGGCGACCTTGTCGGCGGCCGCCTGCATCTTGTCGACGAACTGCTGCGCGGTGAGCCGGCCGGCCATCAGCTCCTCGGAGAGGTTCTGGCTCTCCTTGTCGAGGTCGGCGTAGAAGTCCCAGATCTTGACCTTGATCAGGTCCTTGGGGGCGTTCTTCATCAGCTCGTTGGCGGTGGTCAGCGAGGTGTCCTGGACGTTGTCGCCGGAGCCCTTGGTCGAGGCGAGCGACTTGGTCAGCTCGGCGAACTTGGCCGAACCCGACTTGGAGAGGACGGCCCGGAGGAACTCCTTGGCCGCCGCCTTGTTCGGGGCCTTGCTCGGCACCACGATGCCCTCACCGGCGCCCGCGAACACGTCCTTCGGCGCCTTGTCGCTGGCGCCCAGGCCCCAGTAGTCCGACAGCTTCATCTCGAAGCCCGGCGGGATGGTCGCCGACATCTCGTTCTTCAGCCAGGTGCCGACCTGGATGAACGCCGCCTTGCCATCGAGCCACGCCTGCTGGGACTGGGTGTGGTCGAGCTTGCCGGGCAGGAGCAGCTTGTCCTTGACCAGCTTCTCCCACGCCTGCAGCGCCGGCAGGACGCCGTCCGCCTTCCAGGCGTTCTCCTTCAGGTTGTCGATGTCGATCACGGCCTGCCTGCCGGCGGACTTCCAGATCGTCGCCATCAGCGCCCAGCGCGGGTAGTAGCCGTGCACCGCGTCGTGCACGTACGGCGCGATGCCCTTGGCCTTGATCTTCGGGGCGAGGGCGAAGAAGTCGTCGAAGGTCTTCGGCGGCTCCCAACCCTCCTTGGTGAAGAGCGCGCCGTTGTACCAGTTGCCCCAGACCGTGTAGGCGACGTTGACCACGTAGAACTTGCCCTGGAAGGTGCCGTCCTCGACGGTGCCCGGCAGCAGCGAGTCGGCCACCGTGCCGTCGCCGTCCCAGGCCGGCGCGGTGAGCAGGTCGTCCAGCGGATCGATCGCGCCCTCGTTGATCAGGGTGCTGATGTCCATCATGTCGGCGCCCGAGTTCATGACGACGTCACTCGGCTGAGTGGTCATCTTGGGCTGCTCTTCGGTCTTGATCTTCTGGGTGGAGCTCATGTTGACCGTGACGTTGGCGTGCTTCGCGTTGAAGACCGCCTTGTCCTCCTTGGCCCACTGGTCACCCAGGCCGCCGTTGAAGATGACCACCTTGACGGCGCTGCCGTCCTTGATGCCGAACGGGTTGTCCTTGCTCTTCGCGGTGCCGGCGTCGTCGGACTTGGTCGGCTCGCTGCCGGCGCAGGCGCTGAGCAGGCCGGCGGCCGGGGTGACGAGGAGACCCGCCGCGGCGGCCCGCCGCAGCAGGGTCCGGCGGCTGAGGTCACCAGGGATCTCGGGGGTAATCGACATCGTCGTCTCTCCTTGTGGTGTTCGGGTCAGGCGGTGCGCCGGAGACGCCCGGCGTACCGCGACTCGAGGGCGAGGTTGTGCTCGTCCCCACCGGGGACGTTGGCGGAGAGGTAGATAGGGGGTACCTCCCCGGCCTGGTGGAACCGTCGTACGACCTCCGCGGTCAGCAGCTGCGCCAGTAGCGCGGCGGTGACCGAGGAGACCGCACAGACCGCGCCGCCGCCCTCGAGCGGCAGCAGTGCGTCGCCGTACGGCGCGCCGTTGTCCAGCACGACGTCGGCGAGATCGACGAGCCGGCGTCCGGACGGGTGCCGCGGGGCGACCCGTGCGGTGTGCGCGACCGAGGTGACCGCGATCAGCGGGTGGCCGCGCTCCTTGACCAGCAGCGCCAGCTCGACCACCGAGCCGTTGATGCCGGACTGGGAGGCGACCAGGAAGACGTCCCGCGGCTGCGGCCCGGCCAGGGCGTAGAGCTCGTGGGCCACCGCCGGGTCGCGTTCGAGCTTGGGGTCGGCGAGCACGTCGCGGGGCGCGTCGCCGTGCAGCACGAGATCGTGCAGGGAGATCCGGTTGGCCGGGACCAGCCCGCCGGCGCGGGCGACCAGCTCGGCGGCGAACGCCTCGGAGTGGCCGGCGCCGAACGCCTGGAGCATCCCACCAGCGCGCAGGCTCGTCGCGATCGTGTCGGCGGCGCGGGCGATGGCCTCGGACTGGCTGTCGACCAGCCGGTCGAGGACGGGTCGAACCGCGTCGGCGTACCCCCGGGCACTGATCATGAGCTGGTCCCCTTCGCGGCCTTGTGCCCGTCGACGGCCTGGGCGGTACGCCGGAAGGCCGCGTGGGCGCGGTCATGGGTGCGTTGCGCGACGGCGATGTAGAGCAGGTCGAGCACGACGAGCTGGGGGTGCCGGGCGGAGAGGGCGTCCGGCCGGAAGGTGGTGGCCTGGCTGGCGGTGAGCAGCACAATGTCGGCCAGCTCGGCCAGCGGTGAGCGGGGGAAGCCGGTCAGCGCCACGGTGGTGGCGCCCCGGCTGCCGGCCTCGGCGAGCATCTCGATGGTCTCCCGGGTCTGGCCGGTGTGCGAGACGCCGAGGGCGACGTCCCCGGCGCCGAGCAGCGCGGCGCTGGCCAGGCCCTCGTGCACGTCGCTCCAGGCCCAAGCGGCCACCCCGATGCGGTGCAGGCTGAACTGCATCTCCGCGCCGACCAGGGCGCTGCCGCTGGCGCCGAAGATGTTCACCCGGGCGGCGCCGGCGATGGCGACGGCGGCCCGTTCCACCTCGGCGAGGTCGAGCAGCGCGGCGGTGTCGTGCATGGCCCGGGTGTCGGCGGCCATGATCTGGTCGAGCACCCGGCCGAGGGGGTCGCTGGGCTGGATCTCCCGTCCGATGTCGACGGTCCAGCCGGCGGAGCGGGCCCGGCCGGTCTCCGACGCGATGCCCAGCCGCAGGTCGGCGTAGCCGTCGAAGCCCATCGCCCGGCAGAACCGGGTGATGGTGGCCGGCGAGGTGCCGCTGCGTTCGGCCAGCTCCACGATGGTCGCCCGGGCCGCTGCCTCCGGGTCGCTGAGCACATGCTCGGCGACCCGGCGCAACGCCCCCGTCAGCTCTCCCAGCCCGGCCCTGACCCTGGCCAGCACCCCGTCGGCGCCCCGCCGGTCGACCGCGTCGGCGTCGACCACCGCGGTCCCCGCGGGGGTGTCCACCTCGTGATCAACCATGGGAGCGCCTTTCGAAAAGAGTGTTAACTGTTAGTGGTAAAAGTTCTTACTGAAGGCCCCTCCGTGTCAAGAGTGTGGGCGAAGTTTTCAAACTGTTACCTGGCGCACAGTCGCCCGACGGCCCGCGATCTTGCCTCATCGCACCGGGCCGACCAGCATGAACACCGCCCGCAGCGCCGCGTCGGGAAGGGTTGGTGCGATGTCCGACACCGTCGTGGTCGGCCTCGACGTCGGGGGTACGTCCACCCGCGCCGTCGCGCTCACCCTGACCGGGAAGCGCCTCGGCAGCGGCCGGGGCGGCGGCGGCAACCCGACCAGCCACGGCGCCGAGCAGGCCGCCGCGGAACTGCTGACCGCCCTGCGCGGCGCACTGGCCGGAACGGACCCCGTCCGGGTCCGCGCCGGCACCATCGGCCTGGCCGGGGCGGGCCGGCTGCTCGCCGACCCGCAGGGCCGCGCCGCCTTCGACCGGGCCTGGTCGGAGGCCGGACTGAGCTGCCCGTACATGGTGCACGGCGACGCCCTCGTCGGGTACGCCTCGGGCACCGCCTCGCCGGACGGCACGGTGCTGATCGCCGGCACCGGCGCGATCGCCGCGCAGATACGCGACCTGCGGCTGGACCGGGTCGCCGACGGTCACGGCTGGCTGCTCGGCGACGCCGGCTCCGGTTTCTGGCTGGGTCGTGAGGCGGTCCGCCGACTGCTGGCCGACCTGGACGCGGGCGCCGCACCCGGCCCGCTCGGCCGCCGGGTGCTCACCCGGCTGCTCGGCTCGGCGGAGGTGGCCCCCCGCCCACGGAACACCGTGGACGCGCTGGTCCAGGCGGTCACCCAACGCCCCCCGGTGGAGCTGGCCCGACTGGCCCCGCTGGTGGTGACCGCCGCCGTCGAGGGCGAGCCGGTCGCGACGGCGTTGGTCGGCGAGGCCGCCGCCCACCTGGCCACCAGCGCGGCGCGGATCCGGCCGGCGGGCGCGGTCGAGCCGATCGTGCTCGGCGGCGGCCTGCTCACCGGGGACACGACCCTGGCCACGGCGGTCCGTGCCGAGGTGGCCCGCCGCTGGCCGGCTGCCCCGGTCCGCTCGGCCGGGGACGGCGCGGCGGCCGCCGCCTGGCTCGCCGCCCGCGACCTCCCCGAGGTCGCCGACCCCACCGCCCTGCACGCCCTGCTGGTGCCGGCGACGACCTGACCCCGCAGGCCCGGGGTCAGGCCTCGGCGAGGGTCTGCTCCAGCCGGCGCCAGACGTGCGAGCGCCAGCCGCCGTCGAGGATGGTGAAGGTCCGCTGCTGCACCGGGTCGTCCGGGTCGAAGCCGTCGTGCTCGAGGAACAGCCGGCAGCCCCGCCCCTCGGGAACCAGCGTCCAGGTGACCACGGTGTCCAGCCCGCCGCCGCGCCAGCTGAACCGCAGCAGCCGCAGCGGCTCGATCGCCAGCACCTCGCCGTGTACGACGCCGTCGAAGCCCTGCTGCGGGCGGGGCGTCGTACGGAGAGTGAACCGGTGGCCGAGCACCGGGCTGAAGTCGTTCGGCATCAGCCAGCGCGCGAGCAGATCAGAATCGGTCAACGCCCGCCAGACCTTCGCCGGCGGATGGGGCAGGAACTGGTCGACGGCGATGGTGCGCTCACTCATCGGGCATCCCGTCCAACACGTCGCGCAGTCCGGCCAGCCGGGTACGCCAGAACCGCTCGTACGGGGTGAGCCAGTCGGCCACCTCGCGCAACGGCTCCGGGCGCAGCGAGTAGAGGCGCTGCCGGCCGACCGGCTGCTCCACCACCAGGCCGGCGTCCTTGAGCACCTTCAGGTGCTCCGACAAACTGGGGCGGCGCATGTCGAAGTGCGCGGCGAGCTCCTGCACCGGCTGCTCACCGCGCTCGCGCAACAGCCGCAGCACCTCCCGGCGGGTGGGGTTGGCCAGCGCGCCGAAGACGTCCGGCTCAGACACGGGTCGACTGGAGGGCGATGCCGTTGCCGTCCGGGTCGTCGAAGGTGGCGTACCGCCCCCAGGGGGCGACCTGGATGCCACCGTCGGCGAACACCACCCCGCGCTCCCGCAGGCTGGCGACGTCGCCATCGAGGTCGTCGGTCTCCAGGACGAGGCCCTTCAGCGAGCCGGGCGGCATGGTCGGGAACCAGGTGACCAGGGTCAGCGTGGTGGCGGCACCCTTCGGCGCGACCTGGACCCAGCGCCCGCCCGGCCCCATCGGGTAGTCCGCGACGAGGTCGAAGCCGAGGGTGTCGACGTAGAAGTCGCGGGCCCGGTCCTGGTCGCTGACGGGCACGGAGAGCACCTGCACATGCGTCACGGTCATGCCGTCCAGCATAGGTAGGAGATTTCCTACCAGTCAACCGCAGCGCCCCGACGCAGACCCGCGAACCGTTATCGCCACCGGCCACCCGCGGCTGGCATAGCCTGAGCCCATGCGCCGCCTGCGCGAGCTCGCCGAGCGCACCCCGGCCGGCCGGGAACGGTACGTAGACCTGCTCCGCGCGCTCGCCATCACCATGGTCGTTCTCGGACACTGGAGCGTCACCGTGATCACCCGGGACGCCGCCGGCCGGCCCACCGGGCACTCGGCGCTCGGCGACCTGCCGTGGGCGTACCCGCTGACCTGGCTGGCCCAGGTGATGCCGGTCTTCTTCCTGGTCGGCGGCTACGCCAACGCGGCCTCGCTGACCCGGCTGCGGGCCCGCGGCGGCGACGCCATCGGGTGGCTGCTGGACCGCAGCGCCCGGCTGATCCGCCCCACCAGCGCCCTGCTGCTGGTGCTCACCGCCGCCGCCGCAATCGCCCGACTGCGGGACGTCGACCCGACGCAGGTGCGCGTGGTGGTCTGGTTCGCCACCATCCCGCTCTGGTTCCTGGTCGCCTACCTGGTCGTGGTCGCCCTCACCCCGCCGATGTACGCCCTGCACCGCCGCTTCGGTCTGGCCGTGCCGCTGGTGCTGGTCGCCCTGGTCGGCCTCGGTGACCTGGGCCGGCTCGTCGGCCCGGCGGAGCTGGGGAACGGCAACTACCTTTTCGGCTGGCTGGCCGTGCACCAGCTCGGCTTCGCCTGGCACGACGCCCGCTCCCCGGCCGAACCCGCCGGGCCGTCGGGGTCCGACCGCCCGGGGGTACGCCGGCGGCGGCTGCCCACCTCACGCCGTACAGCGCTGACCTTCCTCGCCGCCGGTCTGGCCGCGCTGGTGCTGCTCACCGTCGTCGGTCCGTGGCCGGTGAACATGCTGCACGTCCCCGGCGAGCGGCTGGACAACGCCGGGCCGCCCAGCCTGGCGCTGCTGGCCGTGGCAGCCACCCAGCTCGGCCTGATCCTGCTGCTGCGCGACCCGGCGCAACGGTGGTTGCGCCGGCCCGGCCCCTGGCAGCTGGTGATCGGGGTCAACCTGGTGGTGCTGACCGTCTTCCTCTGGCACCTGACCGCCACGCTCCTGCTGGTCGGGCTCCTCGACGCGCTCGGGCTGCTGCCCACCCCGGCGGTCGGTTCGGCCGCCTGGTGGGGTTGGCGGGTGCCCTGGTTGCTGATGCTCGCGGCGGTCCTGGCCGTGCTGGTCGCGGTCTTCGGGGCGATCGAGGCCCGCAGCGCCCGGCACCGTACCGGGAGCCGGGCCGGCCGGGGCACCCCGGCGCGGGCCGCGCTGACCGTCGCCGGGTACGCCGCCGTGGTGGTCGGGCTGCTGGTCAACAGCGCGACTCCGGGGCGGGCCGCGGAACCGTTCGGCACGCCCGTCCCGGCGCTGCTGGCGTACCTGGCCGGGGCGGGCGTGCTGCGGCTGCTCAGGTCTGGGTGGGGAAGCCGAGGTTGACCCCGCCGTGGCGCGGGTCGAGCCAGCGGCTGGTGACCACCTTGCCCCGGGTGAAGAAGCGCACCCCGTCCTCGCCGTGCGCGTGCAGGTCGCCGAAGAGCGAGGACTTCCACCCGCCGAACGAGTAGTACGCCATCGGCACCGGGATCGGCACGTTGATGCCGACCATGCCGACCTCCACCTCGTGCTGGTAGCGCCGGGCCGCGCCGCCGTCGTTGGTGAAGATCGCCGTGCCGTTGCCGTACGGGTTGGCGTTGACCAGCTCCACCGCCTCGTCGTACGAGCCGACCCGGACGACGCCGAGCACCGGGCCGAAGATCTCGTCGGTGTAGATCGACATGTCGGGCGTGACCCGGTCGAAGAGGGTCGGGCCGAGCCAGAAGCCGCCCGCCTCGCCGTCCGGGGTGACGTCCCGACCGTCCACCACCGGGACCGCGCCGGCCGCCACGCCCGACTCCACGTACGACCGGACCCGCTCCGCGTGCGCGGCGGTGACCAGCGGACCCATGTCGCAGCCCCGCCGGCCGTCACCGGTGCGCAGCCCGGCCATCCGGTCGGCGATCTTCGCGACCAGGGCGTCGGCGACCGGCTCCACCGCGACCAGCGCGGAGATCGCCATGCACCGCTCCCCCGCCGAGCCGAACCCGGCGTTGACCGCCGCGTCGGCGGCCAGGTCCAGGTCGGCGTCGGGCAGCACCACCATGTGGTTCTTCGCCCCGCCGAGCGCCTGCACCCGCTTGCCGGACATCGCCCCGCGCTGGTGCACGTACCGGGCGACCGGGGTGGAGCCGACGAACGACACCGCCTTCACCGCCGGGTGGTCGAGCAACGCGTCGACCGCCTCCTTGTCGCCGTTGACCACGTTCAGCACCCCGTCGGGCAGGCCCGCCTCGGCGAACCACTCGGCGAGCAGCAGCGCCGCACTCGGGTCCTTCTCGCTCGGCTTGAGCACCACCGCGTTGCCGCACGCCACGGCGACCGGCACGAACCACAGCGGGACCATCACCGGGAAGTTGAACGGCGAGATCACCGCGACCACCCCGAGCGGCTGGCGCAGGCTGTACGAGTCGACCTCGGTGGAGACGTTCTCGCTGAAGCCGCCGCGCAGCGCCGAGGGAATGCCGCAGGCGTACTCGATGACCTCCAGACCGCGCTGCACCTCGCCGGCGGCGTCGGCGAGGACCTTGCCGTGCTCGGCGGTGATCACCTCGGCGAGCCGGTCGCGGCGGACGTTGACCAGTTCCCGGAAGGCGAAGAGCACCGCCGTCCGCTTCGCCAGGGAGGTGTCCCGCCAGGCCCGGGCCGCGCGCTCGGCGGCCTCGACCGCCACCGCGACGTCCCCGGCAGAGGCCAGCTCCACGCTGCCGGTACGCCGGCCGGTGGCCGGGTCGAAGACATCCCCGCGCCGCTCGGAGCCGCCGGAGCTGCGCTTGCCGTCGACGAAGTGCCCGATGACCGGGGTGCTCACGCCGCCACCTCCGCCGACGCGCAGGAGCGGATGGCCTCGACCAGGATGGCCAGGCCCTCCCGGGCCTCGTCCTCGGTCAGGGTCAGCGGTGGACCCATCCGCAGCACGTTGCCGTACAGGCCGCCCTTGCCGGCGAGCAGGCCACCGGCCCGGCACGCCTCGAAGACCCGGGTGGTGAGCGCCGGGTCGGGCTCGGTGGTGCCGGGTCGGACGAACTCGACGCCGAGCATCAGCCCCTTTCCGCGTACCTCGGCGACGCAGTCGAGCCCGCCCACCGCGGCCCGCAGGCCGTCGGCGAGGATCGCGCCGGTGCGGGCCGCGTTGGCCTGGAGGTCGTGGTCGCGCAGGTAGTCCAGGACGGCGTTGCCGGCGGCGGTGGAGACCGGGTTGCCGCCGAAGGTGGAGAAGCTGATCGCCGGCACCGACTCCAGCACGTCGGCCCGGCCGACCACGCCGGCCAGCGCGAAGCCGTTGCCGACGCCCTTGGCGAAGGTGAGCAGGTCCGGGGTGACGCCGTGCGCCTGGTAGCCCCAGAAGTGCTCACCGGTCCGACCCCAGCCGGTCTGCACCTCGTCGGAGATCAGCAGGATGCCGTGCTCGTCCAGGACCTTCTTCCAGGCGGCGAAGAGCCCGTCCGGCGGCGCGACGAAGCCGCCGACGCCCTGGATCGGCTCCGCGATCAGGCAGGCCACGTCGCCGGAGGTCTGGGTGGCCAGTACCTCGCGCAGATCCTCCACCGCCGCGTCGATCCGGTCCGCCTCGTCCAGCCGGGACAGCAGGCCGCGCAGCCGCTCGCCCGAGTGCAGCCAGGCCACCTGGAGCGGGTTGAGCGCGCTCGCCGTCCAACTGCGGTTCCCGGTCACGCCCATCGCCGCGTACGACCGGCCGTGGTAGCTGTTGCGCACCGCCAGGATCTGGTGCGAGCGGCGGTGGTTGGTGGCCACCAGCAGGGCCGCCTCGTTCGCCTCGGTGCCGGAGTTGGTGAAGAAGACCCGGGCGTCGGGGATGCCGGAGAGCTGGGCGATCTTCTCGGCCAGCTCCACCTGCTGGCGGATCAGGTAGAGCGTGGAGCTGTGCACGATCCCGGTGCGCAGCTGCCGCTCGACCGCCTCCCGGATCTCCGGGATGTCGTAGCCGATCATGTTGGTCAGCACACCGCCGAAGAAGTCGAGGTAGCTGCGGCCCCGCGCGTCGGTGACCCGGCGGCCCGAGCCGGAGACCAGCTCGATCGGCTCGGCGTAGTAGAGCGGCATCCAGGAGGGCAGCACGGCCCGATGTCTGGCCAGCAGGTCGTCGGAGGTCATCGGGGCACCCTTCAGCGGCGGCGGTTTCGCGTTCCTCGCACGCTTCCACCACCCACCGGCAGGGACAACTGTCACTGTGTAGCGCAGCGACCGTCGGGACCTGACAGCACGTCAGGCGGGGGCCACCGTTTTCGGAGCCGAACCCGATCGTCACGGTCCTTCCCGACGGTCAGGGCACCGGACGGCCACTCATTCCGTACCGCCCCCGGATGGCTGGCTCAGCTCCCCGCTCACCCGGGGCGCCACGTCGGTCAGCGCGTCCAACCGGCGCGCGCGGCATCTGGTGAGCGGTAGCATCCGGCGGGTGCGGAGAGCGGACACGGCCCTGCCGACCGGAACGGCCGCCGAGCGGATCGCGGCGGGGGTACGGGCCTGGGTCGGGTCCGCACCGCTGCGGGAACTGGTCGGGCACTTCGGCGGCGACTGGCCACCCGGTGACCTGGCGGCGGTGCTGGCCGGGCTGGACGACTTCTCCGCCCGGCACTGGGACTTCCGGCAGGGACGGGAACGCCCCGACGCCCGGGAACCGGCGTTCGACGCGCGTACCGCCGGGCGGGTGCTCGACGCGGCCGCCGCGCTCGGCCTGGTCCACCCGGCGGCGCCGGCCCGGCCCGGGTACGCCCACCTGACGGTCCTCGGCGGACTCGCGCACGCCTGCCTGCGCCGCGTCGCGTACGCCGCCCAACTGGTGCGCACCGGCCCGGCCGTGACCGGCGAGGTGGCGGTGCTCGGCAGCTTCCGCCCGCTGTCCGAGGTGGAGCGGGCCGTGCTCACCGGGGTGGGCATCGACGGCGACACCGAGGTGGACGCCCTGGACGCGGCGGTCCGCCGGTCCTTCGGGGTCGACGCGCCGGCCGAGCGGGACGGGCACGACGGCGACCACCCGCACCACTCCTGGTCCTCGCGGACCTACCGGCCCCCCGGCCTGCCCCCGGTACGCGTGCTGGCCGCCCCGTCCAGCGAGCCGCAGCGCCGGCGCGCGCACACCGCGGACACCCAGCGGTTCTGGGCCGAGCACGTCCGGCTCTCCCCCGGCGACCGGGTGCTGGTGGTGACCGCCGCGATCTACGTGCCGTTCCAGCACGGCGACGCCTTGCGCACCCTGGCCCTGCCGTACGGCTGCGACATCGAGACGGTCGGGGTCGACCCGGCACTGGTGACGCTGGCCGGGGTCCCGGAGCCGACCCTGACGCCGGGGCGGTACCTGCAGGAGATCCGCTCGGCGATCCGGTCGCTGCGCGCCCTGCACGCCGCACTGCCGGCGCAGCCCTCGGAGTGAGGACCCGGCCCCCGCCGGGCCGGGCCCGTCAGGCGACCGGAAGGTCGGCCAGCTGGGCGGCCTCGGCCGCCCTGGCCCGCCGCCGGGCGGTGAACGTCGAGACGACCGCCCAGGCCAGGCCGACGAGCAGCGCCCCGCCGGCGATCGGCGTCAGGGCCGATCGCGCCGCTCCGGCGGACAGCGTCCACGCCTGGCCGGTGTCGGCGAGCACCCACGGCTGCCGGTCTCCGGCGGGCACCGCCACCTCCCACTCGTACGCCGAGTTCGGCTCGGTGCTGAGCACCCGCCACGACTCGCCCACCGCCACCCCGTGGACGGGGCCCGAGTGGCCGCGCCCCCCTCGGGTCCAGTTGCCCACGCACCGACTGTGCGACTGCTCCTGCCGGTCGTAGGTGATGTAGCAGTGGTCCACGGTGGCGCGTGGATCGTCGCCCGGCCACATCCCGGCCGTCCACGCCGCGAGCGCGCCGCCGATCGCGGCGAGCACCACGACCGTGGTGAGCCGTGCCCTCATCGGGATCATGGAGTTTCTCCTCCGATCGCCGGGACCCGCGCGGGGGCCACCCGTGGCCGGGTGGCCCCCGCCGGAGTCCGTCAGCCCTGGGCCGCCTGGATCACCGTGAAGATGGCTCCGCCGGTGTAACCGTTGTCCTTCCAGACCTGCAACTGCTCGTAGATCTTGCTAAGCGGGGAGTAGTTGTTCTTCTCGCCCGAGTAGCAGGCGCCGGAGCGGCTCTGCTGGTTGCCCTCGAGGATGCCGTACGCGGTGTGGTCGATCTGACTGAACAACGGTCCACCGCTGTCCCCGGCACGGGCGCAGAGGTCGGTGTTGATGCCCACGTCGGTGGAGAGCACCTTGCCGCACCGCGTGCCCACCAGGTAGCCGGAGCCGGCGCCCGAGTCGTACGACTCTGGGTAGTTGGCCGGGCTGGAGCCCGCCCCGGTCGCGCAGACCACCCAGCCGCCCTTGATCTCGCTCAACGAGTGCCAGTCGCTGATGTACTCGGTGGCCGTGGTGGCCTGTGTGCCGCAGGGGGTGTCCGAGTCGCTGTCCATGCCGCCGTTGCGGCAGTACTTCATCACCTTGTTGCGGTACGCCTGGTTCTCCAGCCAGCTCGTCGACTGGGTGCCGTCGACGTAGCTCAGGACGGCGAAGTCGTACGGGTAGGCGTTGCGCTCCATCATGTACCCGCCCGCCACGCCGTGCGGGTTGAGGATGTTGTACCCGTTGTGGTGGATCTTGGTGGCGTTCGTCTTGCCGACGACGCAGTGGCCGGCGGTGAGCACCCAGGCCCAGCCGCCGTAGTTACCGCCGTAGCTGCGCATGTTGAAGCCGCTCGTGCAGCCACCCCAGGAGCCGTTGTCGCGCTGGATGTTGAGGCGCAGGCCGCCCCGCATGCCGCCGTAGCCGGACTTGCAGTACAGCGGGTGGCAGTATCCCCAGTCCACGTACGGCGTGTAGGACTGCCGGGGCCGCGGCAGGACACGGCGCTCGACGGCGACGGGCGCCATCGCGCCGGCCGCCCGCGCCGTGGTGGGGGCCGCGGCGATCGCGGCGTTGGCGTTGGCGTGCTCGGCGGCGACGTCCTTCTTGTACTCGCCGGGCGTGCGGACCATCGGCGAGCGGGAACCGGACTCCGCGGCCCAGGTGCCGTTGGTCTTGCTCTGCGCCACCCAGTCGCGCTCCCACACCACGACCGAGTTCTTCTCCTCGTCGATCGAGGTGAGGTACACCGCGTCGGCGCCCTCGCCGACCCGCTGGGAGACACCCTTGCGCACCTGCTCCAACTGCCGCAACGAGTGCGTGACGACCCGGGTGTCCACGTGCGCCCGGTCCGGCATGGACCGGATGAACGGCTGCGCGTCGGCGGGGTCGGTCATCGACAGCACCAGCCGGCCGCCGTTGTCCTGGTCCATCCGCATGCCGCCGTACGAGTTCGACTTCATCTCGGAGAGCAGCTTGTCGAGCTTCTGCGCGTCGTTCTGCAGCTCCAACCGGCGCAGCGCCTCCTGCTTCGACACGCCGTAGCTGTCCATCAGGTACTGCATCGACTCCTGCACCGCCGCCGGGTCGAGCGAGGTGTGGAACGACGGCTCCGCGGCGAACGAGGCCGGCGCGGTCGACATCACAGCGGTCTGCACGACGCAGAACGCCAGGGCGAGCGCGAGCGGGCGAGCGCCCCGAACCCGGCCCGCGTGTCCGCGGTCTGATCGGCGGTAGAATTGCCTCCGAACCCGCATGATTCCTCCCGTGAATTGAGCGGTTCACCCAGGTGGGCGCCGCGTTGCAGCGCGGCGCTCACCATCTATCGGCCTCGATTTCGACGCCTGTGAATAGTATGCCGAGGCGAGTTCCGCGCCGCTGCCCCGAAACCGGGTCCACCGATCACGGTCGGATGTACGTGAGAACGCGATGGTGACCTGGTCGGCCATCTCGCCCGCGATCTCCTCCAGCAGCGGGGAGACCTTGCGGCGACCGTCGCGGTGACCGTTCCGGCGCCGGACCGGGAGACGTGGCTGCCCGCCACGACCAGGCCGGGCCGGCAGCTTCCGGGCAGCCGCCGGCCACCGCCGGTCCGCCTCCAGCAGCACCGCCACCAACAGCAGGCCAGCCGGGTGGCGGGCCGCCGGCCAGGGTGGCCGGACCCGGGCTCAGCCGGCGGCGGTGTCCCGGACCGCCTGGGCGAAGACCTCGGAGCGGTGTTCGAAGTTGCGGAACCGGCCGTAGCTGGGCGCGGCGGGCGAGAGCAGCACCACCCCGCCGGCCGGGGTCAGCTCCCGGGCCCGCCGGACCGCGTCGACCAGGTCGTCGACCACCTCGGTACGCACCTTGGGCAGGCCGGCCAGCGCCTCGACGATCCGGGGGCCGCTGTCCGGGATGCCGATCACGGTGATCTCCCGCTCGGCCAGGTGCTCGGCCAGCGGGGCGTAGTCCAACCCGCGGTCGGTGCCGCCGAGGATGACGGTCAGCGGCCGCCCCTCGTACGCGTCGATGGCGTGCATGGCCGCGTACGGGCTGGTGGCGAGGGTGTCGTCGACGAAGGTCAGGCCGGAGGGGTCGACGATCTCGGTGAGCCGGTGGGCCAGCCCCTGGAACTCGGCGACGGCAACCGCGAGGGTGTCCTTGCGGGCCACCACGTCGACGCCGAGCGCGTCGAGGACGGCGAGCGCCACGCAGAGGTTGCCCTCGTTGTGCCGGCCCACCAGCGGCAGCACGGCGCGCGGGAAGAGCGGCTGGTCGGCGAGGTGGAACCAGGGCGTGCCGTCCGGGCCGGTGGCGACGTGCGCGGTGTCCGGCAGGCCGGCGCGGACGGCCGCCCGGTCGCCCAACTCCAGGGCGAGCCGCGGGTCGGCGCCGTTGACCACCACGGTACGCGGGCCGTACGCGATCAGGTTGAGCTTGTCCCGGTAGTACTCGGCCTCGCCGCCGTGCGCGTCCAGGTGCTCGGGGAAGAGCGCGGTGACCACCGCGACGCGGGGCGAGTCGGTGAGGTCGCTGCACTGGTAGCTGGAGAGTTCCAGCACGTACTGGTCGGCCTCGGGCAGGTCGAGGGTGGGCACGCCGATGTTGCCGCCGAAGACGTTCGGCCGGTCCATCGCGGTGAGCAGGTGACTGATCAGGCTGGACGTGGTGCTCTTGCCCTTGCTGCCGGTGACCCCGACGGTCCGGTCGGCGTGGTCGGCCATCCAGAGCGCGGTCCCCTGGGTGACGATGGCCCCACGCGCGCGCAGCTCCACCATCCACGGGTGGGTGTTCGGCACGCCCGGGGAGCGGACCACCACGTCGGCGGCGGCCAGCCGGGCGAACCCCTCCTCACCGGTGACCAGCGGCGCGGCGGCGGCGAGCGGACCCTCCCAGGGCAGGGTGAGGAAGTTGGCGCTGTCGTCGACGGCGACCAGGTCGGCCGGGCCGTGCGCGGCGATGGCGGTCACGGCGGCGCGGCCCTCGCGGCCCGCCCCCCAGACGGCGACGGTACGTCCGCGCAGGTCAGACAGGCGCACGGGCTCTCCTCGGGACTCACGACGGCGGTGCTCGGGCACGGTCCGGCCGCAGCCGGACACGGCCGGACGAACCAGGGCCTAGTATGGCGTGTGCCCAACGAGCAGCTCCGGCGGATGGACGCCTTCACCTTCCCGTCCTACTCGATCGATCTCGCCACCGGTGAGGCGTTGTTCGACTACGCGCTGACCGGTCCCGACGGCGAGCAGCGGTTCACCGAGGTGATCACGCTGCCGCTGCCGGCCGAGCCGCCCTCGGACGAGACGGTGGCCACCCTGAACCGGGTCCTGGAGCTGCTGCACGTGGTCGCCGGGGTCAGCTACTACAAGGCCGCCGCGCCCGGCCGGCTGGTGCTGCCGGCGCCGCTGGGCGCGTCCGCCGTCGAGCTGGTCACCGGGATCTACACCAAGGGCCTCGCCGAGTACGCCTACCGCAACCAGCTGCCGCACGTGCTCGAGCTGCGTCCGGAGGCGCCGGCCGGCGAGGTGTCGCCACCCCGGGTGTACGACGACTCGGACCGCCGGCCGCTCTCCGCCGTCGGTGGCGGCAAGGACTCCATCGTCAGCCTGGAGGCGCTGCGCCGGGCCGGCCTCGACCCGGTGCCCTTCTCGGTCAACCCGAACCACGTGATCGTGTCGGTCAACGAGGCGTCCGGGCTGCCCGCGCTGGCCGCCCGGCGGCGGATCGACCCGGTGCTGTTCGACCTGAACGCGGCGGGCGCGCTCAACGGCCACATCCCGGTCACCGCGATCAACTCGCTGATCGCGGTCGCCACCGCGGTGCTGCACGGCCTCGGCCCGGTGGTGATGTCCAACGAGCGTTCGGCGTCCGACCCGAACCTGCTCTGGAACGGTCACGAGATCAACCACCAGTGGTCCAAGGGCGTCGAGGCGGAGGGGCTGCTGCGGGCGGCGCTGGCCGAGCACGCCGGGCTCACCGAGCCGTACTTCTCGCTGCTGCGGTCGCTGTCGGAGCTGCACATCGCCCGGCTCTTCGCCGGGATCGACCGGTACGACGCGGTGGTGACCAGCTGCAACGCCGCGTTCAAGCTGCGCGACGCGAGCGAGCGCTGGTGCCGCAACTGCCCGAAGTGCCGGTTCGTCTTCCTGGCCATGGCGCCGTTCATGCCGCGTGAGCGGGTGGTGGGCATCTTCGGCGGCGACCTGCTGGCCGACGAGTCCCAGATCCCCGGCTACCGGGAGCTGCTGGGCGTCGACGGGCACAAGCCGTTCGAGTGCGTCGGAGAGGTGGAGGAGTCGGTGGTGGCGCTGAGCCTGCTCGCCGAGCAGGAGCAGTGGCGCGACGCCCCGGTGGTCCGCGCCCTGGTCGACGCCGTGCCGGAGACCGCCTGGTCGACGGCGGCGCACTCGGACGTCTTCACCCCCGGCGGCCCTAACTTCGTCCCCGCCGCGTACGCCAAGGCCCTCGACGCCCTCGCCTGATCGGTGCGGATTCCCGCCGGCTCCCCTCAGGGGGTGCGGATGGCGTCCAGGGCGAGCAGGGCCACGTGCAGGGAGAGGCAGGCGTCGACCGAGTCGAGATCGACGTCGAGGATGCGGGCGATCCGGGCCAACCGCTCGTAGAACGCCGGCCGGGACAGGTGCGCCGCGGCGGCCGCCGCCGACTTGTTGCGGCCCTGTTCGAGGTACGCCCGCAGGGTGCCGAGCAGCTGGTCGCGGGGGTGCCGGGCGTCGTGGGCGAGCAGCGCCCCGAGTTCCCGCTCGACGAAGGTCTGCACCCGTGGCTCGTCGCGCAGCAGGTGCAGCAGCCCGGCCAGCCCGACGTGCGGCAGCCGGAAGATCGGTAGGTCGCGCCGGTCGCGGCGGGCGGCGTCGGCGACCTGCCGGGCCTCGATCAGCGAGCGTCGTGCCTCCCGCAGGCTGCCCACGCCGGAACCGGCCGCCACGATCACCGCGTCCGGTCCCGGGGCACCGGCGGACGTCGGCCGCCGCGATCCGCCGGCCTCCGGCCGGCCGGCGGCCGATCCCGCCTCGGACCGGCCGGCCGGCGGCCGCGACGGGGTGGCGTCGACGCGGATCCGGCGCAGCGCGGTGGCGAACGCGGCCAGCGCGCGCTCCTCGGCGGCCGCGTCCGGCAGGGCGAGCAGCGCGCCCACCGCCTGGTCGTCCACCGCGCTGGTCAGGCCGGTCAGCTTCGCCTCCCGAAGCGCCTGGCCGACCGCCTCGGCCAGGTCCCGCAGCCGCGCCGGGCCGGCCTCCGGGGCGGGCTCGGCCGACCGGCCGCCCTCCCCGGCCCCGCTCTCCCCCGCCGGCTCGTCGAGGCGGTGCCGGACCACCACCCCGACCAGGTGGCGGCGGTCGAGGATGACGCCGAGCGCCTTGGCCCGCAGCGCGACCTCGTCCACCGGGCGAGAGTGGTCGAGCAGGTTGGTGAGCAGGGTGCGGTGGATCTGCCGTTCCAGCCCCTCGGCGTCGCGGCGGATCAGCCGGCCCAGCGCGAGGGTGGAGGCGGCCCGTTCCACCAGGATCGTCAACCGGGTGGGCGGGGTGCCGGCCGACGTCCGCCCGTCGCGTTCCCCGTCGGCCGCGCCGGCGCCGGTCGGGTCGGCCGGGACGCCCCGGCCGGTCGCCAGGTCGCCGCCGCCCGGCCAGCGCAGCAGCAGCCGTCCCCAGTCGTGGCCCCGGGCGCCGACGGTGGTGACCAGCCAGCCGCTGTCCGCGTCGTACGCGGTCCGCCCGGCCGGCCGGATCCGGCGGGAGTGCTGCTCCCAGCCGTCCAGCAGCAGCTCGGCGCTCTCCCCCGCCGGGTCGTACGCGAGCACCTGGCGGGAGAGGTTCTCCAGCACCACCGGGCAGCCGGCCAGCTCGGCGGCCTGCCGGACCACCTCGGCCGGGCCGGCGCCCTCGACGGACAGCTCGGTGAAGCGCTGGTGGATCTCCTCGGTGGCGCGCAGCTCGGTGAGCTGCGCGTCGACGATCAGCGCGTGCACGGCCTCGGTGATCCGGACGAACGGGGTGGCCCGGCGCAGCTCCACCAGGGGCAGCCCGCGCCGCTCGGCGGCGGCCGCCATCACCCGGGGCACGCCGGTGAGGTAGCGGCGGCCCAGCTCGACCACCAGCCCGGAGACGCCGACGTCGGCCAGGTCGCCGATGAACGCGCGCAGCCCCGCGTCGTCGGCGGGCAGCCCGATGCCGGTGGTGAGCACCAGCTCACCGCCGCCGAGCAGGGTGGCGATGTCGGGCACCTCGGTGACGTGCACCCAGCGCACCGGCCGGTCCAGAGCCGCCTCGCCGGCCACCAGGCGTGGGGCGCCGTGGCGGACCGGGTCCAGCGCGAGCACCTCACGGACGGTAGGGAACACGGGCGACACGCTACCGTCCGTCACCCCGTACGACGACAGGCCGCCCCGCAGCTCAGAGCGGGTCGTCGCGGCCCAGCTCCCAGCAGGCCACCGCCGTGGCGGCGGCGACGTTGAGCGAGTCGACGCCGCGGCGCATCGGGATGACCACCCGGATGTCGCTGGCGTCCATCGCGGCCCGGGTCAGCCCGGCGCCCTCGGCGCCCAGCAGCAGCGCCGAGCGGGCCCGCTGGGCGGCGTCCAGGCGCTGGATCGGCACCGCGTCGGGGGCCGGGGTCATCGCCAGCACGGTGAAGCCGGCCGCCCGCACCTCGGCGAGCGCGTCCGGCCAGGGCTCCAGCTTGGCGTACGGGACGGCGAAGACCTCACCCATGCTGACCCGTACGCTGCGCCGGTAGAGCGGGTCGGCGCAGGTCGGCGAGAGCAGCACGGCGTCCACCCCGAGCCCGGCGACCGCGCGGAAGATCGCGCCCAGGTTGGTGTGGTTGTTCACGTCCTCGAGGATCACCACCCGGCGGGCGGCGGCCAGCACCTCGGCGGCGGCCGGCAGCGGCTTGCGCCGGAACGAGGCGAGCACGCCCCGGTGCACGTGGAAGCCGGTGGCCCGCTGGAGCACGTCCGGGGTGGCGGCGTAGACCGGGGCGTCCCCGGTGTCCAGATCGGCGAGCTGGTCGACCCGCTTGGCGTCGACCAGGTACGACCGGGCCGGGTAGCCGGCCCGCAGCGCCCGCCGCAGCACCAGCTCCCCCTCGGCGATGAACAGCCCGTGCGGGGGCTCCCAGCGGGTACGCAGCTCGACGTCGGTCAGCGCGCGGTAGTCGGCGATCCGGTCGTCGTCGGGGTCGGTGATCTGGTGGACGGGCACGGCGACGATTCTGCCGGGTGCCGGTCCGGGGCCGGTCGGGGCGGGGCGGTCCAGCGGCGTACGCCACCGGGTTTTCCGGGCCGGGGGCGGGGAACCGAGCCGGAACGGGACACGACCGGAGGGACACCACCGATGAGCGCAGACGACACCCAGGGGGCGTCCGGACGCCTGCCGAAGGGCGCCACGGTGGCCGACCACATCGTCGCCCGGCTCGCCGAGTGGGGGGTGCACCGCTACTTCGGCTACCCCGGCGACGGCATCAACGGCATGACCTCGGCGCTGCAACGCGCCGCGGGGCGGGCCGAGTTCGTCCAGGTACGCCACGAGGAGACCGCCGGTTTCGCCGCCTCGGCGCACGTCAAGTACGGCGGGGGTCCGCTCGGCTGCGCGCTGGTGACCAGCGGTCCGGGCGCGATCCATCTGCTCAACGGCCTCTACGACGCCAAGCTGGACCACCAGCCGGTGGTGGCCCTGCTCGGGCACACCGCGCTCACCGCGGAGGGCGGCGGCTACTACCAGGAGGTCGACCTGCTCGCCCTCTACAAGGACGTGGCCGGGGACTTCCTCGCCCAGCTCGACGACCCGTCCCAGGTACGGCACCTGGTGGACCGGGCCTGCCGGACCGCGCTGGCCCGGCGGACGGTCACCGCGCTGGTGCTCCCCTCGGACGTGCAGGACGAGCCGGCCGTGCCGGACCCGCCGCACGCGCACGGCTACTACCACACCAGCGCGGTGCCGAGCAGCGCGTCAACCGTGCCGCCGCAGGCGGAGCTGCGCCGGGCCGCCGAGGCGCTGCGCGGCGGCGAGCGGGTAGCGATGCTGGTCGGGCAGGGCGCGCTCGGCGCCGAGGAGGAGGTCCGGGCGGTCGCCGAGCGGCTCGGCGCCGGGGTGGCGGTGGCGCTGCTCGGCTTCCCCGCGGTCGATCATCGGGAGCCGTGGGTGACCGGGGCGATCGGGCTGCTCGGCACCCGACCCAGCTGGCAGCTGATGCGGGAGTGCGACCGGCTGCTGATCGTCGGCAGCAACATGCCGTACTCGGAGTTCTACCCGCCGCAGGGGCAGGCCCGGGCGGTGCAGATCGACGTGGACCCGACCCGGATGGGGCTGCGCTACCCGACGGAGGTGAACCTGACCGGGGACGCCGGCCCGACGCTGCGGGCGCTCCTGGCCGAGCTGCGCCCCGACCCCGCGCCGACCGCCTGGCGGGAGACGATCGCCGACGCCACCTCGGCCTGGCGGCGGGCGCAGGTGGAGCTGGCCGGGCAGGCGGCCGACCCGGTCAACCCGCAGCTGCTGTTCCACACCCTCAGCGACGCGCTGCCCGACGACGCGATGATCGCGGTGGACTGCGGCACCGCCACCGCCTGGTACGCAAGGCACCTCCAGGTCCGCCCGGGCATGCTGGCCAGCCTCTCCGGCACCCTGCTGTCGATGGGCGGGGCGATGCCGTACTCGCTGGCGGCGAAGTTCGCCCACCCGGACCGGCCGTTGGTCGCGCTGGTCGGCGACGGGGCGATGCAGATGAACGGCGTGAACGAGCTGATCACCGTGGCGAAGTACTGGCGGCGCTGGGCCGACCCGCGGTTCGTGGTGCTGGTGCTCAACAACCGGGAGCTGGCCTTCGTGAGCTGGGAGCAGCGCTCCAGCGAGGGGACGCCGATGTTCCCGGACAGCCAGGACCTGCCCGACGTGGCGTACCACCGGTGGGCGGAGGTGCTGGGGCTGCGCGGCGAGCTGGTCGACTCCCCCGGCCAGGTGGCGGGCCTGTGGCGGCGGGTGCTCTGCGCGGACCGGCCGGTGGTGGTCAACGCGATGGTCGACCCGGCCGAACTGATGCTGCCGCCGCACTTCACCGCCGAGCAGGCGCGCAAGACGGCGACGGCGGTGCTGCGCGGCGACGCCGACCGGGCGGGGATCATCCGGCGGGGGCTGCCCTCGACGATCGCCACGTACCGGCCGCGACGGCGGGACCGCTGAGCGCTCACCCGGCCGCCCGCTCGTAGCGCAGCAGCACCGACGCGCCGTCGAAGGTCCGCGTGCCGGCCAGCCGCAGGCCGAGCCGGTCCTGGCGGGCGAAGACGGGCCGGCCGCCGCCGAGCACGACGGGGTGCACGAAGATCTGCCACTCGTCGAGCAGGCCGAGGTCGGCCAGCGCCCGGGCGGCCTCCGCGCCGCCGGTGAGCAGCAGGTCGCCGCCGGGCTCGGCCCGCAGCGCCGCGACCTCGGCGGCGAGGTCGCGGCCGATCACCCGGGCGTCGTGGTCGGCGGCGTCGAGGGTACGGGAGACAACGATCTTCGGGGTACGCCGCCAGATCGGCGCGAAGGCGAGGTCGTGCGGATGCGTCGAGACCGACTCCGCTCGCGGCCAGTACCAGGACATCATCTCCCAGACCTTGCGTCCGTAGACGAACGCACCGGCCCGCCCGGACAGCTCCAGCGCGTACGCGGAGAGCTCCGGCCCCATCACCGGCCAGTCGAACTCCCCGTTCGGGCCCTCGATGAAACCGTCGACGGACTGGTTCACCCAGTAGACGATCCTGCCCATGTCCCGCTCTCCCTCACGGTGGCGCGCCCGGCGGGCGCTCTCACCGGAGGATCGGAGCGGGTCGACGGGATCCGACAGCCGGGCCAGAATTTCTTGCCGGGCCCGGCTACCGTGCCGGGACACCCGATCACCGGTCCGACCCGGTCCGAGCGGCTAGGGTCTTCGATCATGGAGTACCGGCTGGTCGACCGGCTGCCGACGGTGGCCGAGTTCGTCGCGGTGACCCGGGCCGTCGGCTGGGACGACGCGTACGACCCGGCCGCGATCCCGGCGTCGCTGGCCGGCTCGCTGCACGGCGTGCTCGCGGTGGAGGGCGACCGGGTGATCGGGCTGGGCCGGTTGATCGGCGACGGGGCGATCTACTACTACCTCCAGGACCTGGCGGTGGTGCCGGAGCGGCAGCGGCGCGGCGTCGGGGCGGCCATCCTGCGGCGGCTGGAGGAGTGGATCGCGGGCCGCGCCTCGAACCGGACCTTCGTCGGGCTCTTCGCCGCCGGCGAGTCCGCGAGCCTCTACCGTCGCTTCGGCTACGCCGTGCACGACGGAATGACCGGCATGTTCCGGGTGGGCCCGCTCAGCGCCGACCGGCGGTGACCGCCCGGCCGTTCCCCGGGCCAACCGGATCGGCCCCCGCCGTCCTCAGGGGGGGACGGCGGGGGCCGGTCAGCGGGCCGCGGCCGTCAGCCGCGGCGGTTCTGCAGCCAGCGCAGCAGGTCCGGGGGGAGGCCCCGGTCGTTCTGCTGCGGCGGCTCGGTCGGGCGGGGAGACGGGCGCGGCGGCTCGGGGCGTCGCATGTCACCGACCAGCTCCCGGCTCGGGGCGGTGAAGTCGCGGACCGGCTGGCCGTCGACCGCGGTCGCGATCGTCCGGGCCACCGCCGTGATCACCTGGCCCTGCACGGCCGCGCCGACCGCGTCGGTCGGGTCGTCCGGGTTGGCCGCGATCCCGGCGACGGCCACCTGCGGGGTGAAGCCGACGAAGGTCTCGGTGGCGTTCCCCTCCGAGCTGCCGGTCTTGCCGGCGACCGGGCGGCCGACGAGCCGGTCGACGCCGCCGGCCGTACCGCCGTTGCACTGGTTGTACGCCGACTGCTGGCCGACCGGGCAGCGCGCGGCGTCGGTCGCGGCCCGGGCCACGTCCTCGCTCAGCACCCGCTTGCAGGACGGCTGTCCCACCGGGATCTTCCGGCCGTCCGCCGCGGTCACCGAGACCACCGGCGTGGGCGTGCAGTACGTCCCCTCGGCGGCCACCGTGGCGTACGCGTTGGCCAGGTCGAGCGGGGTGGTGGCGGCCACGCCCAGGGTGAAGGCACCCCAGTCGGCGGCGTTGTTCCTCGCGAAGTCCGCGTCCGACTCGGCGCGGAAGGTGATGCCGAGGCGCTGCGCCATCTCCACCACCTTGTCCTCGCCGACCTGCTCGGCCAGCCAGACGAAGTAGGTGTTCACCGAGCGGCCGAAGCCGTCCCACATCATCCGGTAGCCGTCCATCCGCTCCGGGTTGGCGTTGGCCGGGCACCACTTGCCGTCGCAGTTGCCCTCGCCCTCCCCGGCCGCGTACCGGGTGGGCAGCTTGCTGGGCGCGTCGAAGCCGGTGGAGAGGGTCCTGCCGGACTCCAGCGCGGCGAGCATGGTGAAGAGCTTGAAGGTGGAGCCGGCCTGGTAGCCCTCGACGCTGCCGCCGCCGGAGATCAGCGGGTTGACGGTCTCGCCGCTCGCCACGCCGTACTGCCGGTTGACCGCCATGGCCAGCACCCGACCGGTGCCCGGCTCGACCGCCGCGATGGGCAGGGCGCGCTTGTCGTCGTCGGCGTAGACCTTGCGGGCCTCCTTGACGGCGGTGGCCTGGACGTCCGGGGCGAGCGACGTGACCACCCGGTAGCCGCCGCGGCGCAGCGCCTGCTCGCGCTCCTCGGCGTTGGCGCCGAACGCGGGCTGCTCCAGCCACCAGCGGCGCAGGTAGTCGCAGAAGAAGCCGGCGTCGGAGGTCGAGGTGGCAGTGCAGCCGTTCGGCTGGGCGGTCGGCCGCAGCGCCAGTTTCTCGGCCTTCGCCCGGGCGGCCTGATCCGCGCTGATCGCGCCGGTGTCGACCATCGAGTCGAGCACGTACCCGCGTCGGGCCAGCGCCGCGTCGGCGTCGCCGTCGATCGGGCTGTACTCGTCCGGGGACTGGACCAGGCCGGCGAGCAGGGCGGCCTGGCCGAGGGTCAGGTCGGCCGGCGAGGTGCCGAAGTAGCGCTGGCTGGCCGCCGCGATGCCGTACGCCCCGGAGCCGAAGTACGCGATGTTTAGGTAGCGGTTGAGGATCTCGTCCTTGCTGAGGGTCTTCTCCACCTCGGAGGCGTACCGGATCTCCTGGAGCTTGCGCCCGACGGTCTGGTCGGTGGCCGCCTGCCGTTCCTCGGCGGTGCGGCTGGGGTCGGTCTTCAGCACGTTGCGCACGTACTGCATGGTCAGCGTCGAGCCGCCCTGGGAGGTGCCCCCGCCGGTCACGTTGGCGACCAGGGCCCGGGCCATGCCACGCAGGTCGGTGCCGCCGTGCGAGTAGAAGCGCCGGTCCTCGGCCGCCACGATCGCCTGCCGCATCACCGGGGCGATCTCGGCCAGCGGCACGTCGGTGCGGTTCACGTCGTAGAACGTGGTGAGCAGCGTCCTGCCGTCGTTGGCGTAAAGGTAGGAGCGCTGCGGGGTGGCGGGCGTGCGCAGCGCCGCCGGCAGGTCGTCGAACGCGCCGAGCACCGACTTGGTGGCCACCCCGGCGAGCACGTTGCCCGGGAGCGCGGCGACCGCGAGGACGAGGCCGGCCAGCAGGCCGGCGAGCAGCACGGTGAGGAGCCGCGACAGCGGCGACCGGGGTCGGGGCATGGCTGCAAGGATTGCCAGCACAAGGAGCAGCGGGCCACTCCGACCGGCGATTGTCAGGTAACTCACCGTCACCTGCCAGCAACTTCCCCGCTTCGCGCCCTCCCCTACCCCCCTCCTCCCCGCCGTCCCCCGCGTCCCCGGCGTCCCCTTCCGCCCGGCCCGCGTTCATCACGACGTTCGGCCGCCGTCCTGGCCCGGACGGGTGCCCGACCTCCTTGATCGAGGTGGTGTGGCGCCGGGCCGACCGGGTGGGGCGGCGCGGTCAGGCGGCGGGGAGGGGGCCCTGGGGGCCGTTGTTGGCCGGGGTGGAGACGCTGGCGGTGGCGGCGTCGCGGGCGATCTCGGCGGGCAGCAGGCGCCCGGAGCGGTAGGCGACGCCGATGCCGGAGATCAGCACGAAGATCGCGCCGAAGGTCTGCAACGAGCCGATCAGGGCACCGCCGAGGCCGAGCAGCGGAGCAGCGATCATGAGCATCACCCCGTCCCCGATGGCGAACATCCCGGACCGGGCCACCGACCAGCCGGTCAGCAGCCAGCCCGCGCTGTAGAGGAACGCGCCGACCAGCACCGGCATCCGGGCCGTGGTGCCGAAGACCGGCGTCTGCTCGGCCAGCCCGGCGAAGGGCAGCATGAGCACCGTGCCGGCGAGGCTCGCCAGCAGGCCGGCCGCCGCGACCCGGCGGCTGCGGGTCGCCGCGAGCAGGCCGGTCAGCGCCAGCAGGGCGAGCAGCCCCAGCCAGACCGCGGCCACCCAGCCGAGCAGGTAGAGCGGCCGGCCGTCGGCCGGGTACGGGTCGTTGCCCGCCCCGCCGTCGCTGGCCATCGCCACCACGCCGTAGAGGACCGCGTACGCCGGCAGCAGCCAGACCGAGGCGCGGGCGAAGCGCCGCAGCGACCAGGCCCAGCTGGCGTTGGTGGCGGGCGCCGCCGGCCCGGGATCGCCGGCGAAGGGCAGCACCCCGAACCCCCCTCCGGTACGTCGGCTGCCCAGCGGTCCGGACGGGTCGTGCGCGCCGGGGACCGGGGTCCGGGAGAACAGGCTGTGCGCCGGGTCCTTCATGCGTCACCTCGCTCGACTCCGACGAGCGGCGCGGGACGCACCGGCGCCCCGGCTCCTGGCCACCACCCGTCCTCAGACCGATCATGGCAGGCACCGGGGCGCCGCATGAGCATTTCTCGCATTTGCCGTCCGGCTCCGGACGGCCGCCGATCAGCCCCGTTCGCGCTGATCCGCCGGGTCATTGACCAGGCTCGCCGGGGAGACCGGCTCGGGCGCCGGCAGCCCCTGCGGGGCGTTGCCGCCGGTGACCTGGGCCTCGGCGGCGCGTACCTCGTCGTGGATCTGCTGGGCGGCGGTCGCCGCCGCCCGGGCCGCCTCTGCGGCCTCCCGCTCAACCTGGCTGGCGTGATCGGCCGCCTCCGCGGTGGGCACGTCGCCGACCATCTGGCTCAGCCCGCCGAGCGCGCCGCCCATCCCCTCGAGGGCCTTGGTCAGCTCGGCCGGGACGATCCAGACCTTGTTCGCGGTGCCGTTGGCGATCTGCGGCAACGCCTGGAGGTACTGGTACGCCAGCACCTTCTGGCTCGGGTTTGCCTGGTGGATGGCGTCGAAGACGGTCCGGATCGCCTTGGCCTGACCCTCGGCCTGCAGGATCCGGGCCTGCCGGTCACCGTCGGCCCGCAGCACCGCGGACTGCTTGTCACCCTCGGCGGTGAGGATCTGCGACTGCTTGTGCCCCTCGGCGGTCAGGATCGCCGCCCGGCGGTCCCGCTCGGCGCGCATCTGCTTCTCCATCGAGTCGCGGATGCTCGCCGGCGGCTCGATCGCCTTGATCTCCACCCGGGTGACCTTGATGCCCCAGCGGCCGGTGGTCTCGTCCAGCACCCCGGAGAGGTGCCGGTTGATCTCCTCGCGGCTGGTCAGCGCCCGCTCCAGGTCGAGCGAACCGATCACGTTGCGCAGGGTGGTGACGGTGAGCTGCTCGATCGCCTGGATGAAGTTGGCGATCTCGTAGGTGGCCCGGACCGCGTCGACCACCTTGTAGTAGAGGACCGTGTCGATCGACACGACCAGGTTGTCGGAGGTGATCACCGGCTGCGGCGGGAAGCTGACCACCTGCTCGCGCATGTCCACCTTGGTACGCACCGCGTCGATGAACGGGACCAGCAGGTTCAGACCCGGGTTCAACGTGCGCTTGTACTTGCCGAGCCGTTCCACCACGTCCTGGCGCTGTTGCGGCACGATCCGCACCGCTTTGACCAGGGTGACGACGACGATCAACGCCACGGCCGCCAACAGGACCGCTGCAAATGTCATACCGCTCACCTTTTCGCTTCCGGCAACTGGCCGGGGGAGGAAATGTCGTCCTGCCATACCAGGGCGGTGGCGCCCCGGACCTTGATCACCTGCACCCGCGCACCGGGATCGAAAACCTGCGTCGCGTCGTACGGCCGCGCGCTCCACAGCTCACCGTCGATCTTGACCATGCCGTGGTCGGGGTCGACCCGCTCGATCACCAGCGCCGTCGCACCCTCCAGCGCCTCCACCCCGAACGGATGGTCGCCGCTCTCCATCGCCGACCGGGCGTGCCTCTGGATGACCGGCCGGGCCACCGCCACCGAAAGGACGGAGACCAGCGCGAAGACCAGGGCCTGGAGCGCGAGCGGGGCACCGAGCGCGGCCGCGCCGGCGGCGGCGAACGCGCCGGCCGCGAACATGATCAGGAAGAGCGTCGTCGTGAAGATCTCGGCGACCGCCAGCACCACACCCAGCACGATCCACACCACGGGGTCCACCCCCCAAGGGTGACACGCGCCCGCACCTCCGGGAATCCGTCATGATCAGTAGAGTCGGCCGGAACCGCACCGAAGACGCCGAGGAGGCCGCCGTGGCCCTGCTGCCCGAGACCGTCCGCCGGGTCGACGCCCTGGTCGCCGGGGCACAGTCGACCGGCCGGGCACCGTCGCTGGTGCTGGGCGTGGTCCGCGACAGCGTGCTGGCCCACCTCGCGGCCGCCGGGGAGCACCCCCGCCCCGAGGCCGACCTGCAGTACCGGCTCGGCTCGATCAGCAAGACGATGACCGCCGTCCTGGTCCTCCAGCAGCGCGACGCCGGGCGACTCGACCTCGACGACCCGCTGGAGACCCACCTGCCGGGCACTCCGGTAGGCGCGCTCACCCTGCGCCAACTGCTCGGCCACGCCGGCGGCCTCCAGCGGGAGCCCGACGGGCGCTGGTGGGAGCGGACCGAGGGAGTCGCCCTGGCCGACCTGGTCGCCGGGCTCACCCCGGCGAAGGTGGCCTACCCGCCGCTGCGCGGCTACCACTACTCGAACCTGGCGTACGGGCTGCTCGGCGGGGTGCTGGAACGGGTCACCGGCACCCCGTGGTTCGCCCTGCTGCGCGAGCGGCTGCTCGATCCGCTGGGCATGGCCCGCACCACCTTCCACGCCACCGAGCCGTACGCCCGCGGCTACGTGGTGCACCCCTGGCACGACACGCTGCGGGAGGAGCCGCGCACCGACACCGGGGCGATGGCGCCGGCCGGCCAGCTCTGGTCCACGGTGGAAGATCTGGGCCGCTGGGCGGCGTTCCTCGCCGACCCGGCGCCGGAGCTGCTCGCGCCGGAGACCCTCACCGCGATGTGCGCGCCGGTGGTGATCAGTGACCTCGACTCGTGGACCGGCGGGCACGGCCTCGGCGTGGAGCTCTACCGGGAGGGCGACCGGATCTACGTGGGCCACGGTGGCTCGATGCCCGGGTACGTGGCCGCCCTCACGGTGCACCGGCCGAGCCGTACCGCGGTGGTCGGTTTCGCCAACTCGTACGGTCTGCGCGGGACCCACCTCGGCGGGCTCGCCCGGCAGCTGCTCACCCTGGTGCTCGACACCGAGCCGGCGCCCGTCACGCCCTGGCGCCCCGCCGCCCCGCCCGCCGACGAGCTGGCCGAGCTGACCGGCCGCTGGTGGTGGATGGGGATGGAGTACGAGTTCCGCCCCGACCCCGCCGGGGAGCTCTGGGGCGGCCCGGTGGGCCGGCCGATGCTCCGGTTCACCCCCGAAGGGCCGGACCGCTGGCGGGGCCGCAGCGGCAACCAGGACGGCGAGGTGCTCACCGTCGTGCGAGACGAGGCGGGCCGCCCGGTCGCCCTGGACATCGCCACCTTCGTCTTCAACCGTACCCCGGACCAGGAGCCCTGACCCTGCCGCGGCGGAGTCGGTGGGGCCCGGGCCGCCGCCGCTCAGGCCGGTTCGGTGACGAAGTCGATCAGGCGTTCCATGGCGTTGATCAGGGGTGTCTCCACGTCGGCGAAGCTGTCCACCCGGGAGAGGATGTGCCGCCACATCGCCGCCGGCTCGGCCACCCCGAGCGCCGCGCAGACGCCCTCCTTCCACGGCCGGCCCGGCGGCACCACCGGCCAGGCCGCGATGCCCAGCGCCGTCGGCTTCACCGCCTGCCAGACGTCGACGTAGGGATGGCCGGTGACCAGCACGTGCGGCGAGGTCACCTTCGCCACGATCCGGCTCTCCTTGGAGCCGGCGACCAGGTGGTCGACCAGCACCCCGAGGCGGCGGGTCGGGCCGGGCGCGAAGGCGCGCACCTCCGCTTCGAGGTCGTCGATGCCGTCGAGCGGCTCGACCACCACCCCCTCGATCCGCAGGTCGTCGCCCCAGATCCGCTCGACCAGCGCGGCGTCGTGCACGCCCTCGACCCAGATCCGGCTGGCCTTGGCGACCTGCGCCTTCACGTTGTCGACCGCGACCGAGCCGGAGGCGGTGCGCCGGCGGGCCGCCGGCACCGGGGCGCGTACCGGCCGGCGCAGCGTCACCGGCCGACCGTCGAGCAGGAACGCCGCGGGCAGCAGCGGGAAGTTGCGCCGCCGGCCGTGCCGGTCCTCCAGCACCACCGCGCCGGACTCGAAGCCCACCACCGCGCCGCAGAAGCCGGAGTCCACGTCCTCGACCACCAGGTCCGGCTCGGCGTCCACCTCGGGGGTCACCTTCCGCCGGCGCCACTGACCGGCCAGCACGTCCTCGCCGTATCGCCGCCCCATGTCGATCACGCTAACGCCGGCTCCGGCGCGTCGCTCGCCGACGCGCCGCCGACGCCGTCCACGGAACGGTACGACACGCCGAACCACCGGGCGGTAAAGGGCGAACGGGGCAGTTCGGGGCAGGGCGCGCGGCGCGAGCGGCAGTCGAGACAGGGGCGGCGGGGAGCACGTACCCTTTCCGCATGTCCTCCCCCGCAGCGGGCGCGGCCACCCTGGCCCCGCGTCGGTCGAGCCGCCTGGTCGCCTGGGTGCGCGCGTGGCGCGCCGGGCTGGTGCCCTTCGACGAGGTCGCCGAGTCCATCGCCGGCGACGAGGAGCACCTGGTCGCCGACGCCCCCGGCACCTGGACCGACGTGCCGCTGCGTGAGGCGCTGCCCGCGCTGGCCAAGCTCTCCCCCGACGAGATCCGGCTCGTGCTGCCCGCGCCCGGCGACCCACGCGGGCTGCCCGGCCCGGGTGACTTCGCCGGCGCCGCGCTGCTCGTCGGCGAGGCGGTCGTCGCCGGCCCGCTCGGCCTGATCCCCGAGGTCCGCAGCCACACCTCCGGCTCCGGGATGACCTGGGAGACGGTGCTCTGGCGGGTCTACCCGCTGCCCGCCGACGCGCCCCGGGCGTCGCTCGCCTCGCCGGGCGCGGCCGAGGCGGAGGCCGAGCTGGCCGCCGCGCTCGCCGAGACCACCGCCGCGCTCACCCGCCTCGACGTGGCCCAGTGGCGGCCCGAGCTGGCCGGCGCGCTGGCCGCGCTGCGCCGGCCGGACGGCGCCACCGACCTGCCGCCCGGCTTCGACCCGCGCGCCCGCCGGCTCTTCGCCCGGGCGGCCGTGCTGGACCGGGTGCTCGCCCTGGCCGGGCACAGCGCCCCGGGTGGCGCCATCAACAACTACGAGGCGCAGCAGCGTGACGCCGCGCTGCGCCCGCTCACCACCGCCTGCCGGCAGGCCCTGGTGGCCGCCTGCAACGCGCCGCTGCGCCCCTGAGGGTCAGATCTCGTCCATCAGGTCGCGCACCGAGTCGACGATCCGCGACGGCCGGTACGGGTAGCGCTCCGCCTCGACCCGGGTGCTGATCCCGGTCAGCACCAGGATGGTCTCCAGCCCCGCCTCCAGCCCGCAGAGGATGTCGGTGTCCATCCGGTCACCGATCATCGCGGTGCTCTCCGAGTGCGCGTTGATGGTGTTCAGCGCCGAGCGCATCATCATCGGGTTCGGCTTCCCGACGAAGTACGGCTCCACCCCGGTCGCCTTGGAGATCATCGCGGCCACCGAGCCGGCGGCTGGCAGCGCGCCCTCCACCGACGGACCGGTGACGTCCGGGTTGGTGCAGATGAACCGCGCCCCGTCGTTGATCAGCCGGACCGCCTTGGTGATCGCCTCGAAGCTGTAGGTGCGGGTCTCGCCCAGCACCACGTAGTCCGGCGCGAAGTCGGTCAGCACGTACCCCACGGCGTGCAGCGCGGTGGTCAGCCCGGCCTCCCCGATCACGTACGCCGTGCCGCCCGGCCGCTGGTCGGCCAGGAACTGGGCGGTGGCCAGCGCCGCCGTCCAGATCGCGTGCTCGGGCACCTCGAAGCCCATCCGGACGAGCCGGGCCTGGAGGTCGCGCGGGGTGTAGATCGAGTTGTTGGTCAACACCAGGAACGGCTTGCCCGAGGAGCGGAGCCGGTTGATGAACTCCGGGGCACCCGGCACCGGCTGGCCCTCGTGCACCAGCACGCCGTCCATGTCGGTGAGCCAGCTCTGCACCGGCTTGCGGTCATGCATGTGTCATCCCAAGGGGGTGTCGGGGAGGAGAGGTCGGGCTCAGGGCCGGCGGGCGGCCGGCACGCAGCACGGCGTGGGGCAGGTGTCCCACATCGGCAGCTCGCCGAGACGGCGGCGCAGCCGCTCCCCGTCGGGCGCGCTGCGCTCGGCCACCAGTTCCCGCACCATCCTCACGAAGCGCGGGTCGGTGCCGGGGGTGCCGGCCCGGACGAAGTCCAGGCCGAGCTGCTTGGCCGTCTCCAGCGCCTCGGTGTCCAGGTCCCAGACCACCTCGAGGTGGTCGGAGACAAACCCGATCGGGCTGACCACCACGCTGGTGACGCCCTGCGCGGCGAGCGCGGTCAGGTGGTCGTTGATGTCCGGCTCCAACCACGGCATTTGCGGCGGGCCGGAGCGGCTCTGCCAGACCAGGTCGTACGGCAGGTCGGCGGCGGCGCGCTCGTGCACCAGCCGGGCCGCCTCCTCCAGCTGCGCGGTGTACCGGCCGCCCTGCGGGCCGGCGGCGGCCGCCGCCGAGAGGGGGATGGAGTGCGCGCTGAAGACCAGCCGGGTGCTGTCCCGCTTCGCCGGGTCGAGCTGCGCCAGCGCCGCCCGCACCGCGTCGACGTGCGGCTCGACGAAGCCCGGGTGGTCCCAGAACTGGCGCAGCTTCTCGATCACCGGGGCGTCCGGGCCCACGGCGGCCCGGGCGGCGGCGATGTCCTCCTGGTACTGCCGGCAGGAGGAGTAGCCGCCGTACGCGCTGGTCACGAACGCCAGCGCGCGCTGCACGCCGTCGTCGCGCATCCGGGTCACGGTGTCGGCGAGGAACGGGTCCCAGTTCCGGTTGCCCCAGTAGACCGGCAGGTCCACGCCGTTCGCGGCGAAGTCCTCCTGGATCGCGGCGAGCAGTTCCCGGTTCTGTTGGTTGATCGGGGAGACCCCGCCGAAGTGCAGGTAGTGCTCGGCGACCTCCGCGAGCCGCTCCGGCGGCACCCCCCGCCCCCGGGTCACGTTCTGCAGGAAGGGCAGCACGTCCTCGGGCCGTTCCGGGCCGCCGAAGGAGACCAGCACCAATGCGTCGTACGCCATGGCGCCATTCTCCCCCGACGGCCGTGACAGCCCGGCGGCCACCCCGGGACGAGTGGGGTTTCGCCCCCGTCTCAGGCGCCGATCGCGTGGTAACCGCCGTCGACGTGCACGATCTCGCCGGTGGTGGCCGGGAACCAGTCGGAGAGCAGGGCCAGGCAGGCGCGGGCGGCCGGCTCCTGGTCGGTCAGGCTCCAGCCGAGCGGGGCGCGCTGGGTCCAGGCGTCCTCGAACTGGTCGAAGCCGGGGATCGACTTGGCGGCGATGGTGCGCAGCGGGCCGGCCGCGACCAGGTTGCTGCGGATGCCCTGCTTGCCCAGGTGCAGCGCCAGGTAGCGGGAGGCGGACTCCAGGCCGGCCTTGGCCACGCCCATCCAGTCGTAGACCGGCCAGGCCTTGGTGGCGTCGAAGGTCAGGCCGACCACCGCGCCGCCCGCGGACATCAGCGGCAGCGCCGCCACGGCCAGGGACTTGTACGAGTACGTGGAGACCTGCAACGCGGTGGCGACGTCCTCCCAGGGGGCGTCGAGGAAGCCGCCGCCGAGGCAGCTCTGCGGGGCGAAGCCGATCGAGTGCACCACCCCGTCGAGGCCGTCGACGTGCTCGCGCACCTTGTCGGCCAGGCCGGCCAGTTGCTCCGGGTTCGTCACGTCCAGCTCGATCACCGGGGCCGGCTCGGGCAGCCGCCTGGCGATCCGCTCGACCAGGGAGAGCCGGCCGTAGCCGGTGAGCACGACCTGGGCGCCGTTCTCCTGGGCGAGCTTCGCCACCGAGAAGGCGATCGAGGCGTCGGTGATGACGCCGGTGACCAGCAGCCGCTTACCGGCGAGCAGTCCGGACATCTGTAGATTCCTCCGTTTTTCTCAGTGACCCATGCCCAGGCCGCCGTCGACCGGGATCACGGCGCCGGAGATGTAGCCGGCGGCATCCGAGGCGAGCCAGGTGACCACGCCGGCGACCTCGTCCGGCGCGGCGAACCGGCCGGCCGGGATGGCCTTGCGGTACTCGGCGCGGCGCTGCTCGGGCAGCGCGGCGGTCATGTCGGTGTCGATGAAGCCGGGGGCGACCACGTTCGCGGTGATGTTCCGGGTGCCCAGCTCGCGGGTGATCGAGCGGGCCACCCCGACCAGGCCGGCCTTGCTCGCGGCGTAGTTGACCTGACCGACGCCGCCGTAGAGGCCGACGACGGACGAGATGAAGATCATCCGGCCCCACTTCGCCCGGAGCATCTTCGACGAGGCCCGCTTGGCGCAGCGGAACGCCCCGGTGAGGTTGGTGTCCAGCACCCCGGTGAACTGCTCCTCGGACATCCGCATCAGCAGCGTGTCGTCGGTGATCCCGGCGTTGGCGACCAGCACCTCGACCGGGCCCAGCTCCGCCTCGATCGCGGCGAAGGCGGCGTCGACGGAGGCGGAGTCGGTGACGTCGCAGCGCACCCCGAACAGACCCTCGGGAGCGTCACCGGAGCGGTGGGTCACCGCCACCCGGTCGCCCTGCTTGGCGAAGGCCTGCGCGATGGCCAGTCCGATCCCCCGGTTGCCGCCGGTCACCAGCACGGTACGGGCCACGGGTCCCCCTCTGCTCAACTGATCTCTCGGTCGGCTCGGAGCCTAGGCGTTACCGGTAGGTAAGCGCTAACGCCGGCCGCGTCGTGCCTGGGTACGCGGTCGAGCGGGCGGGTCCGCCGCTCGGCCGCTTCGGCAGGCCGGTCGGCGGGGACCGGCGGCCGCTCGGCCGGGTGCGCGCCGCGAGTGTCCCCGTTGTACGATGATCCGCGTCTGCGGGCCGGTGTGCGGCCCGCGTTCCGGGCCCCGCCGAGCGCAGGAGGTGATCGCTGTGCGAGATAGCGATCCTCCCAGTCGTGGCCGGGCCCACCGTCAGCCCCGCTGAGCCGCGACTCAGTCGGCAGAGCTGACCCAGCTCCCGCTCCCCGCACCCGTTGGACCCCCGGCCGTCGCCGGGGCCGGCGACCCCTGCCGTCCCGTCGGACGGCCCGCGGTGGAGCACCCCGGTCACGACTTCGTGTGCGCGCCCCCGATCAACCCCTGCGGTCCGCCCGCGCGGACCGTCACGCCGCCACCGGAGCCTTCCATGAGCCGTTACGTCGCCCCGCTGGGTTTCACCCTCGCCGCCGTCTGGGTGGCCGTCCTGTTCGTGCTGGCCGGCGGCGGTCACTGACCACCGCCGGCCACCCGGCCGCCGCCGGCACGGCACCACGACCCCTCAGATCATCCGGGACGTCCAGAGCAGGCTCATCCCGCCGGCGCAGAGCGCCAGCAGCAGCGCCACCCCCGCATACCACTGGGTGACCTCGCGCGGCTGCGTGCGGAACCCGATCGAGCTGCCCATGTCCTGGTAGACCTGCTTCAGCTCGGAGACCGAGGCGGCCTCGTAGAAGTAGCCCTCGGTGGTCTCGGCGAGCTGCGCCAGGGCCAGCCGGTCCACCGGCACCCGCTGGAGCTGGCCGCCGATGTCCACCTGGCCCGAGTCGGTGCCGAAGGCGATCGTGGAGACCGGCACGTTGGCCGCCTGCGCCGCCGCGGCGGCCTCCTCCACCGACCGCCCCGACGTGCGGTAGCCGTCGGAGAGCAACACGATCCGGGCGGGCGGGATGCCCGCGGCGCCGTCCGCGGGCACCGACCGGATCGCCTCCAGGCAGGTGAAGACCGCCTCGCCGGTGGCGGTCGACTCGGCCAGCGTCAGCCCGTCGATGGCCGCCGTCACCGCGTCCCGGTCCTTGGTCGGGGCGACCAGCACGTTCGCCGCCTTGGCGAAGGAGACCAGCCCCAGGTTGTAGCTCTGCGGCAGCTCGCCGACGAACTGCTTGGCCGCCTCCTGGGCGGCCTCCAACCGGTTCGGTGCCACGTCGTCGGCCTGCATCGACAGCGACACGTCGATGGCGAGCATCACCGTGGCGCGCTCCAGCGGCTCCTTGGTGTCCACCGCCGGTCGGGCCATCCCGGCGGCGAGGGCCACCAGGGCGAGCAGGAACGCGGTGGCCGCCGCGTGCCGCCGCCAGCCCAGCCCCTTCGGCGCCAGGGTGCGCAGCAGGTC
The DNA here is from genome assembly GCF_059089345.1 of Micromonospora sp. BS32. NCBI lineage: Bacteria > Bacillati > Actinomycetota > Actinomycetes > Micromonosporales > Micromonosporaceae > Micromonospora > Micromonospora sp. BS32. Next base: position 16,259 of record NZ_JBSSHR010000011.1, on the reverse strand, counting down.
CACATTGGTGAACCGCATCGCGTACGCCCGGCGGTGCCGCTGCCGCCAGACGTAGAGGGCGGCGAGGGCGAGCACCGGCAGCAGCGCCAGCAGCCACCACGGTTGCAGAAAACGGATCATCGCGTCGTCCCCCGGGTGCGGGCGTGCCGTTGGGCGGCCACGAATCGCACCATGTCCAACAGCCAGTCTCGGTCGGTACGCAGGCGCAGGTGCCCGGCGCCCCCGGCGCGGAGCTCCGTGGCGATCGCCTCCCGCTGAGCGGCGGCCGCGTCGGCGTACCGCCGGCGCAGCCCGGGATCGGCCGTCTGCACCTCGTGCAGCTCACCGGTCTCCGGGTCGACCACCGGCAGCACCCCCACGTCGGGCAGCTCCAACTCGCGCGGGTCGACCACCTCGATCGCCAGCACGTCGTGCCGGACCCGCAGCCTACGCAGCGGTCGTCCCCACTGCTGCGGGGGCGCGAGGAAGTCCGAGATCACCACCGCCAGGCCGCGGCGGCGCGGCGGCCGGTTGAGCGCGTCGACCAACGTCCCGAGGTCGCTGCGGCCCGGGCGCACCGGGGTGCCCGCCAGCGCCCGCAGCAGGCCCTGCGCCTCCCGGCGGCCGGAGCGGGCCGGCACCCGGGTCAGCACGCCCGGCCCGACCGGGGGCGGCGCGGCGCGCCATCGGCCGGCCGGCGCGGCTGCCTCCGCGCCGGTGCCGATCACCGCGCCGATCCGGTTGCCGCCGCGCACCGTCAGGTGGGTCAGCGCGGCGGCGGCGGCGATCACCACGTCCCGCTTGAGCCAGCGTCCGGTGCCGAAGTCGAGGCTGGCGGAGAGGTCGACCGCGAGCCAGGTCTCCAACTCCCGGTCGGCGACCGTACGACGCACGTGCGGCATGGTCGTCCGGGCGGTCACCGGCCAGTCCATCCGGCGTACGTCGTCGCCGGGGCGGTACTCCCGGGACTCCCCCGCCTCGCTGCCCGGCCCGGGCAGCAGCCCGGCGTAGTCGCCCTGGAGCAGCCCGTCCAGCTTGCGGGTGACCAGCAGCTGCAACCGGGACAGCACCGCCTCGGTGCGCTCCCCGCCGGCGTCGGGCGGGCGTACGGGTGAGGTCACGGCCGCTGCCCGGGCCAGCCGGCCGGCGGGCCGCTGACCGGCGGCGGTGGGCTCGCCTGCTGCCGGGGCGCCACCGACGGCAGCGGGATGGTCGACATGACCCGGTGGACGACGTGATCGGCGGGCACGTCGTCGGCGAGCGCGTCGTAGCTGAGCACCAGCCGGTGCCGCAGGATGTCCGGCGCGATGTCCTGCACGTCCTGGGGCAGCGCGTAGTCCCGGCCGCGGAGCAGGGCCAGCGCCCGGCTGGCCCGGACCAGGCCGAGCGAGGCGCGCGGGCTGGCGCCGTACTGGATCAGCCGGGCCACGTCGGGCATCCCGTGCTCGGCCGGGGCGCGGGTGGCCAGCACCAACCGGACCGCGTAGTCGACCAGCGCGTTGTGCACGAAGACCTGGTCCGCCTTCTGCTGGAGGGCGATCAGCTCGTCGGTGGTGAAGATCCGGGCCGGCTCCGGCGGGGCAACCCCCATCCGGTAGACGATCTCCCGCTCCTCGGCGTCGGTGGGGTAGCCGACCACGATCTTCATCAGGAACCGGTCCCGCTGCGCCTCCGGCAGCGGATAGACCCCCTCCTGCTCGATGGGGTTCTGGGTGGCCATCACCAGGAACGGGTTGGGCACCCGGTGGGTCTCGCCGCCGATGGAGACCTGCCGCTCGCTCATCACCTCCAGCAGCGCGGACTGCACCTTCGCCGGCGCCCGGTTGATCTCGTCGGCGAGCAGGAAGTTGACGAAGACCGGGCCCAGCTCGACATCGAACTTCTCGCTGGACTGCCGGTAGATCCGGGTGCCCATGATGTCGGCGGGAACCAGGTCGGGGGTGAACTGCACCCGGGCGAAGTCGCCGCCGACCACCTTGGCCAGCGTCTCCACGGCGAGGGTCTTGGCCACCCCGGGGACGCCCTCCAGCAGGCAGTGACCTCGGGCGAGCAGCGCGACGAACATCCGCTCGACCATCCGGTCCTGCCCGACGATGACCCGTTTGATCTCGAACAGGGCCCGCTCCAGCAGGCTGGCGTCCTGCGCCGGGGTGCTCACCGGCGCCGGCGGCGCGGGTGTCTCCGGGGCCGCCCCGTTCGGGGTCTGGGCGTCGGGCGTGGTCGGCTGGGCCACCGGTCCTCCACAGCATGATTCGGTCGTCGCGGCGTGGTGCGCATCAAGACTCGCATGCCCGACTGAGAGCCGAGGCGGGGAGAACCCGATTTCGGCCCCGCCGTCCCGTTAGCCGAATCGCTGAACGAGGGTGGACACGGAGGGGTCCGGCGCGTGTACGATTCACCCCGTCGCCGGGCGGCTCCCCCCGTGGCCGCCCGGCGCTCAATCTTCCGGCACCGGCGGCCTAGACTGCCCCGAGTGACCGAACCCACCCCCGCCGACCAGGCTCCGATCTGTTCGTCCCGTGGGTGCCGCGCTCCCGCCGTCTGGGCGCTGCGCTGGAACAATCCCCGGCTGCACGACCCGGAGCGGCGCAAGACCTGGCTGGCCTGCCCGGAGCACCGGGGCACCCTCGGCGACTTCCTCAACGCGCGCGGCTTCCTGCGGGAGGTCGCTCCCCTCTCCGAATCGCATACGCTCGAACCGTGAGCGCCCACAGCGGATCCTCCCGGTGAACGACGACGTGCCCGACGGGCCCCGACCGGCCCCGGTCAGCGCGCTGGAACCCTGGCCGGACACGGTCCGGTGGCAGCCGATCTCCGTTGACCTGATCCGGGTGGAGCTGCTGCGGCTGGCGATGGGACTGGCCGTCGTGCTGGTCGGGCTCGCCCTCGGCTGGGCGTTCAGCGGGCACTGGCTCTTCGGCGCGGCGCTCGCCCTGGTAGTGCTCCTCGGGGGGTGGCGCGCGGTGGCGATCGTCCGGGCCGTCCAGGCCTGGGGGTACGCCGAACGCGAGAACGACCTGCTGGTCCGGCACGGGCTGCTGGTCCGACGGCTCTCCATCGTGCCGTACTCCCGGATGCAGTTCGTCGACGTCAGCGCCGGGCCGCTGGAGCGGGCCTTCAACCTGGCCACCGTGCAGCTGCACACCGCCGCCGCGGCCAGCGACGCCCGGGTGCCCGGGCTGCGCCCGGCGGAGGCCTCCCGGCTGCGCGACCGGCTCACCGCGCTGGGTGAAGACCGCGCGGAGGGGCTGTGACCGGCGGCCTGCGCGACTCCGAGCCGGCCCCACCCGACCCGGTCCGGGCGGTCGGGCCGCCGCCCCCCGGGCCGGCCCCCACCACCGGTACGCCGGCCGGTGCGGAGCCGCGGCAGCGGCTGCATCCGCTGAGCCCGGTGCTGCACGGGGCGAAATCCCTGTTCGTGGTGATCGCCGGGCTCTCCTGGTCGACCCTGTCCCGGGTCGGCTTCGGCTGGTTCGCGGTGCTGGCGGCGGTGCTGGCCGTCGGGGCGACCGTGCTGGCGGTGATCAGCTGGTGGAACACCGGCTACCACATCGTCGGCCGGGAGCTGCGGGTGTACGAGGGGCTGCTCTGGCGTCGCACCCGGGCCATCCCGCTGGAACGCCTCCAGGCGGTGGAGCTGGTCCGACCGCTGCTCGCCCAGCTCACCGGCCTGGCCGAGCTGCGGCTGGAGGTGGTCGGCGGGGGCAGGACCGAGGCGCCGCTGGCCTACCTGGGGGTGGCCGAGGCCGCCGCGCTGCGGGGCCGGCTGCTCGTCGTCGCCGGCCGGGCGTCGGGCCGGACCGCCACCGGACCGGTCGCGGGCGCCGGACCGGGCCCGGGCGTCGGGGCGGGCCCGGGCGTCGGGGCGGGCCCGGGCGTCGGGGCGGGCCCGGGCGCCGGACCAGTCGCGGGAGCCGAAGCGGCCCCGGGAGCCGGGCCGATCACGGGAGTCGGGCCGGTGGCCGAGCCGGTCGGCACGACCCTGCACGAGGTCCGCAACGGCGACCTGCTGGTCAGCCAGCTGCTCACCCCGCAGGCGTTCCTGCTCCCGTTCGGCTTGGCGTTCGTGATCGTGCAGTTCCTCTCCGAGGGCTCCTGGTCGTTCATCGGGGTGGCCAGCACGCTGACCGCGATGGCCGGGGTGATCCTGCAACCGGTCCGCCGGGTGCTCGACGACTGGAACTTCCGGCTGGCCCGGGAGGACGACAGCCTGCGGATTCGCAACGGGCTACTGGAGACCCGGGTGCAGACCGTGCCCCTGGACCGGGTGCAGACGGTCGGGGTGACCTGGCCGCTGCTCTGGCGGATGAAGGGCTGGCTGCGGCTGCGGCTGGAGGTGGCCGGTTACTCCAGCGGCGAGCCGGACGACCGCAACCGGCCGGACCGGCTGCTGCCCGTCGGCGATCTGCGCACCGCCGAGTGGATCGTCGCGGAGGTGCTGCCCGGAGTGCGGCTGACCGGGCTGCCGCTGTCGCCGCCGCCGGCCCGGGCACGCTGGCTGCGGCCGTTCGGCGTACGGGTGCTCGGGGCCGGCCTGGGCGAGCGGGCCTTCACGGTGCGTTCCGGGCTGCTGACCCGGCAACTGGCGATCGTGCCGTACGGCCGGATCCAGAGCGTCCGGGTGGTGCAGGGCCCGGTGCAGCGGCGGCTACGGCTGGCCACGGTGCACGCCGACACGGCCGGTGGCGCGGGCGCCGCCGCCCAGGACCGCGACCTGACGGAGGCGTGGGCGCTCGCGGCCGAGCTGACCGCCCGGGGGCACGCCGCCCGCACCGCCCGCTGAGCCGGGCACGCCGGCGGCGGGGGCGACGGGTCGACACGGACCAGCCGGGGGCAGGTGCAGTCGACGCCCCTCCGGCGCTGGACACGCCGGGCACCCTGGCGTCACGCAAAGTCACCACGTAGCACCCTATTGGCGTCACGAGCGATATGACGCAGAGGCATATTTATGCCTCTGCGTCATATCGCTCATCCAGAAGTCCACTCCGCCGGCCGACACGCCGAGCGAAAGCGGGGCCGGGCGACACAGGCGGGGTACGGCGAGCGGGCACGGGGGCCGGAGATGCAGCCCGGGACCTCCCGTCTGACCCGACGCCCCTGGTGGGTCAGCGAGCGACCGGCGAGGCCGGACGCCCGTCCGGGGTGGTCCCGTCGGGGGTCGCCTTGTCCGGGGTGGCCCCGTCCGGACCGGTCCCGGCCTCCGGAGCCGCCCGACCGCTTCCGACGGGGGTGGCCGCAGCATCGGCACCGGCCGAGGGCGCGGCGACCGGCCGCTGGCGCGCCCGGTAGGCCGCCCAGCCCCGCTCGGCCAGCCCGACCACCAGGAAGGTCATTCCCACATACGCCCAGCCGACCAGCACGTCGATGACGTAGTGCTCGCCGCTGTAGACCAGCGTGAAGGTCATCGCCAGCGGATACGCCAGCAGCAACGGCCACCACCGCTTGCGGGTGGCGCGCAGGAAGAACAGCACCACGAACAGGGCCCACGCGGTGTGCAGCGAGGGCATCGCCGCGACCGGGTTCGAGGCGATCTGGCCGGCGTTGAGCAGGTTGCCGGCACCGTGCATGCCGAACGCCTTCCAGCCCCGGGTGGAGATCCGGGCGACCTCGGTGAGCAGCCCGTTCTGCGCCGCCCACCAGGGCGGTGCGGCCGGATAGAGGAAGTAGGTGACCAGGCCGGCGGCGCAGAGGAAGCCCCAGCGCCGCATGTACGCCCCCCACCGGCCGCGGTCGCGCAGCCAGAGCACGGCGGCGGCGGCCAGCGTGACCACGAAGTGGGAGAAGTAGACCCAACTGGCCACCACGTCCCACCAGTGCACCTCGGGCCGGTAGAGGTGCTCCTGGAGCCACACAGTCGGCACCTCGCCGCCGGTGGCCCAGCCGAACATCACCCGGTCGGCGACGATCAACTCCATGGCGTGCGGCGTCGACCCGTTGTCGGCGAAGCCCCGGGAGAGGTTGTACGTGGCGAGCAGCAGCACCACCGGGATCCAGTCCCGGGCGAAGCGCAGGTGACTGCGCCAGGGCCGGTGCGAGTGCCACGCGACGGTGCCGGCCCAGATCCACAGGAACGCGTACGCCGGGTCGGTGGGCAGCCCGATGCCGAGCCAGGCGGCGACGAAGGCGACGCCCCAGACGGTCATCGCGATCACGCGTCGGCGTCCACCGCCCGGGGCGGTGGACGGTCCGGTCGGGGCGGGGGGCTGGGGGTCAGTGACGACGGCCATCGCGGTCAAGGTTAACGGTGGGCAACCCGGGGGTCGACGCGCACCACCTCGCCGGTGTCCCGGGGCACCGTCGGGGGTGGCCGCCGGTGCCCGGTCGGGCCCTAGGGTGGGGGCATGCAGGAGCGGCCGGAGCACCCCTTCCCGCCCGGGTTGACCGCCCGGGTCGAGCTGACCGTCACGGCGGCCGACACCGCCCGGGCGATCGGTTCCGGCGACGTGCCGGTGCTGGGCACCCCCCGGGTGCTCGCCCTGGCCGAGGCCGCCACCGTCGCGGCGCTCGCCGATCGGATGCCGGCGGGGTCGACCACGGTGGGCACCCGGGTCGAGCTGGACCACCTGGCGGCGACCGCGGTGGGTCGCACGGTGGTGGCGCAGGCCCGGCTGACCGAGGTCGACCGGCGGCGGCTGGTCTTCGAGGTGACGGTCACCGAGGGCGGCGAGCCGGTGGCGCGGGGCCGGGTGGAGCGGGCGCTGGTCGACCGGCAGCGCTTCGTGGACCGCGCCACGCGCCTCCCGTGAGCCTGGCGTTCACCCCGGTCGCCGAGGGCGTCCACGTGCTGCGCGAGCCACTGCTCGACGTCAACGTCACGCTGGTGGTCGGCGACGGCGCGGCGCTGCTGGTGGACACCCTCTCCACCGCCGGGCAGGCGGCCGAGCTGGCCGCGGCCGCCCGGGCGGTCACCCCGCACCCGTGGACGGTGGTCAACACCCACCACCACTTCGACCACTGCTTCGGCAACGCCACCCTCGCCGCGGACCCGCCGCGCCCGGTCTACGCGCACGAGCGGGTCGCCGCCGCGCTGCGCGAGCGACCGGACGCGGTGCGCCGGGCGGCGTACGAGGAGATGCGGGAGGAGCGGCCGGAGCTGGCCGCCGAGCTGGCCCGCACGCTCCTGCTGGCGCCGACCCACCCGGTACGCGACGAGACCGTCCTGGACGTCGGGGGACGCGAGGTGGTGCTGCGCCATCCCGGCCCCGGGCACACCGACGCCGACCTTGTGGTGCACGTGCCGGACGCCGACGTGCTGATCGCCGGTGACCTGGTGGAGCAGGGCGCACCGCCGGCCTTCGCGGACGCGTACCCGCTGCGCTGGCCGGACGCGCTGGCCGAGCTGCTGCGGCTGACCACTGCCGCGACGGTGGTCGTGCCCGGGCACGGGGACCTGGTGGACGCCCGGTTCGTCCGGGCCCAGCGGGCCCAGCTGGTCACGCAGGCGGAGCTGATTCGCGCGGCGTACCCGGCGGGCGTCCTGCCGGAGGAGGTCGCCGGCCGGTCCCCGTTCGGCGCCGGACCGGGCCTGGTCGCCGCCCGGCGCGGCTACGCCGAGCTCGCCCTCACCGGCTGATCCGCTGCCGCCGGGTCAGCTCGTGGCGGGCAGGGCGTCGAGGAGGTGGCGGAGGGCGGGGACGGCGGCGAGGACCGCGGCCCGGTCCGCCGCCGGGAGGTCGGCGAGGGCGGCGGTCAGCAGCGCGGTGCGGTGGCGTTCGTGGTCGGCCATCCGGTCCCGGGCCGCGTCGGTGAGGTGCAGGCGGACCACCCGCCGGTCCTCGGGGTCGCGCTCCCGGGTCAGCAGCCCGGCGTCGGTCAGGTCGCGGACCAGGGTGCTGATCGTGTTCGGCGCGGTGCAGAGCCGGCGGGCGGCGTCCCGGCCGCTGATCCCGGGCCGGGACCGGACCAGCAGCAGCAGCTCGACCTGCGCCTCGGGCAGTGGGGTCCGGTCCGCGCGCCGGCTGGCCGAGCGGCGCAGCAGCCGGTGCAACTCCCCCACCAGCGCGCCGAGCCGCGCGACGTCGTTTCCGGTCGGCACCCCGGTCACCTACTTCACATCGCAACAGTTCTGGATACAGAGCTAAGGTTAGCGGGCAGCCGACCGACCCGGGGGACCCATGACACGCACCGCGCCGCCGCCCGCACCGGTGGCGGCCGAGCCGACCGCCCCCACCACCGGCGGCGGCCTCACCCTGCTGGTCCTGCTCGGCACCCTCACCGCCATCGGTCCGCTCTCGCTGGACATGTACCTGCCGGCGTTCCCGGCGATGACCCGCGACCTCGGCGCCACCCAGGCGCAGATCCAGCTCTCGCTCACCACCTGCCTGATCGGGCTCGCCCTGGGCCAGTTGGTCACCGGCCCGCTCAGCGACCGCTGGGGGCGGCGTCGACCGGTGCTCGTCGGCGTGGCCGCGTACGCGCTGCTGGCCCTGGTCTGCGCGCTGGCGCCGACCGCCCCGACGCTGGCCGCCGCCCGCTTCGCGCAGGGCTTCGCCGGCGGGATGGGCGTGGTGGTGGCCCGCGCCGTGGTCCGCGACCGCTACGCCGGCCGGGCCGCCGCGCGGTACTTCTCCCGGCTCACCCTGGTCTTCGGCGTCGCACCGGTGGCCGCGCCCAGCGTGGGCAGCCTGGTGCTCCAGCTCGGCTCCTGGCGGGCCGTCTTCGTCACGCTCGCGGTGATCGGGCTGCTGCTGGCCGCCGCGGTGGCCCGCTGGCTGCCGGAGACGCTCCCCGTCGAGCGGCGCAGCTCCGGTGGCCTGGCCGGCACCGCCCGGACCATGCGGTCGCTCTTCGCCGACCGGACCTACCTCGGATACGCGCTGACCCAGGGCTTCGCCTTCGCCGGGCTGTTCGCGTACATCTCGGGGTCGTCCTTCGTGCTCCAGGACGTCTTCGGCGTCTCCGCGACCACGTTCAGCCTGCTCTTCGGCCTCAACGCGCTGGCCCTGGTGGTCATGGGTCAGGCCAACGCCCGGCTGCTCGACCGGTTCAGCCCCCGCCGCCTGCTGGTGGCCACCCTGCTGGTCGGCGCGGTCGCCGCCGCCGGGGTGCTGGCCGGCGCGACCGCCGGCAGCCTCGCCCTGGTGGCCGTCACGCTCTTCGTCTTCGTCGGCTCGCTCGGCATGGTGATGCCGAACAGCACCGCGCTGGCCCTGGACAAGCACGCCGGCCACGCAGGCACCGCCGCCGCGCTGATGGGCGGCCTCCAGTCCGTCGTCGGCGCGCTCGCCGCGCCGGTGGTGGGGCTGGGCGGCGAGGGTAGCGCCCTGCCGATGGCCGCCGTGATCGCCGGCGCCGCCGCGCTCTCCCTCGCCGCGGTGCTCACCCTGGCCCGCCCCGGTCGCTGACCGCACCGACCCGCTGCCGGCCGGACCGGGAGACGCCGGCAGGCCGGGGTCGGGGCCGCGCCGCCGCCGACGTCAGTCGACGAAGCGGCGCAGCACCTCGGCCCGGGTGGGCATGGAGACCGCACCGCCCGGCGACTCGCAGACCAGGCCGGCGACCCGCAGGGCGAAGGCCACCCGCTCGTGCCAGCCGGTCGGCTCGGTCGGCTCGCCGTCGACCAGCAGGTCGGCGATGAGCGCCGCCATCACCGAGTCGCCGGCCCCGGTGGCGTCCACCGCGCGGACCTTCGGCGCGGGCACGCGTACCGGATCGGGGCCGGCGGCGACCACCGCGCCGTCCGCGCCGAGGGTGACCACGACGGTCCCGGCCCCCAGCTCCCGCAGGTACGCGGCGACGCCCTCGACCGGCTCGCCCGGCCAGAGCAGCTCGGCGTCGGCCGCGCTGAGCTTGACCAGGTGCGCCCCGGCGGCGAACTCGACGACCACCTCCCGCAGGCCGGACAGCGCGGCGGGCCCGTCGAGCAGCCGGGGACGCACGTTCGGGTCGAAGACCCGCAGCCCGGGGGTGAGTGACCAGGCCCGGCGGGCGGCGGCCAGCACCGGCGGGCGGAGCAGCACGATCGAGCCGCAGTAGAGCACGTCGGCGCCCTCGACCAGCGCGACGTCCAGGTCGTCGGCGGCGAGCAGTCCGTAGGAGGGCGGGTCGCCGTAGAAGCGGAAGTCCGGCTCGGCCCCGGCATGGGTGGTCACCGCCAGCGTGGTGGGCACGGACACGGTCACCGCACCGTCCAGCCCGACGCCGGCCTCGTCGAGGAAGGCGCGGATCCGGCCCGCCAGCACGTCGTCGCCGAGCGAGCCGACGAACTGCGCCGCGCCGCCGAGCCGGGACACCCCGACGGCCACGTTGAGCGGGCCACCGCCGATCTCCTGCCGGAACACGGGCCGCCCCTCGCACTCGGCGTCGAGCAGGTCGACCAACGCCTCACCGAGCACCACCGCGTATCCCACGTCGCCTCCCACGTCCACCGATGCTGTCGTAACAGGCTGGCACACCGGCGGCCGGCACGGGCACCGAAGCCACCGTCGCGACATATCGAAGTTTGGCTATTGCATCCCTGGCCGACGCGTGGTGGGATGGCGCTGCCGGACGGCTGCGGGGGCTGCCGCACCGCCTGGCGACGAGTCGGAGCCGACGCGAGGGCACCGGTCCGCGAGACGGACCGCAGGCGGCGCGCGCTCTTCCCGGCCCACCCGGGGCGTGACCGCGATCCCGCATCCGCTCGTCGAGCGGGGCCGGCCGTCGTGCCGCCCCCGCGGATCAGGAGAACCCGTGTTCCGTTCCCGTACGGCCGCGCTGCTCACCGCGGCCGCCACCCTCGCCCTCGGCGCCGTCGCGCTGGCCACCGCCGACGACCCGGCGGTCGCCCACGGCGCGGCGATGACCCCGGGCAGCCGCACCTACCTGTGCTGGAAGGACGGTCTCAGCCCCACCGGTGAGATCAAGCCGAACAACCCGGCCTGCGCGGCGGCCGTCGCGCAGAGCGGCGCCAACTCGCTCTACAACTGGTTCGGTGTACTGCGTTCCGACGCCGGCGGGCGCACCGTCGGCTTCATTCCGGACGGCAAGCTGTGCAGCGGCGGCAATCCGGGCTACGCCGGCTACGACCTGGCCCGGACCGACTGGCCGGTGACCCACCTGACCGCCGGGGCAAGGCTGGACTTCCGGTACAGCAACTGGGCGGCCCACCCGGGCACCTTCTACTTCTATGTGACGAAGGACAGCTGGAGCCCGACCCGGCCGCTGGCCTGGAGCGATCTGGAGGAACAGCCGTTCCTCACGGTCACCAACCCGCCGCAGAGCGGTTCACCCGGCACCGACGGCGGCAACTACTACTTCAGCGGCACCCTGCCGTCCGGCAAGTCCGGTCGGCACCTGGTCTACTCCCGCTGGGTCCGCTCGGACAGCCAGGAGAACTTCTTCGGCTGCTCGGACGTCACCTTCGACGGGGGCAACGGCGAGGTCACCGGGGTCGGCCCGAACGGCAGTCCCGCGCCGACCACCCCGCCGCCGTCCCCGACCACTGCACCGCCGAGCCCGACGACCCCGCCGAGCCCGACCACGCCGCCGGGCGGTGACTGCATGGCGGTCTACAAGGTGGTCAGCGCATGGCCCGGCGGCTTCCAGGGCGAGGTGATGATCATGAACCACAGCGCCCGGACGTACGGCGGTTGGGTGGCTAGCTGGACCTGGCCGAGCGGTCAGTCGATCGGCCAGCTGTGGAACGGCACGGTCAGCACCACCGGCTCGGCGGTGACCGTGACCAACGTCGCCTGGAACGGCACCGTGGCACCGGAGGGCACCACCACCTTCGGCTTCACCGCGTCCTTCACCGGCACCAACACCCTCCCCACCGTCACCTGCTCCGGCCGCTGACGCCTGAGCGCAGATTCACGGAAAGAGTGGCCTCCCGACGCGCGGAGGCCACTCTTTTCCGTGAAACAGGGCGGCGGCGGCCCGTGAGCGGGCCTGGGGGGTCAGCGGACCATGGAGCCGACCACCGGCTTGGTGAGCAGGGCGGACTGGTTGCGCTGGATGCCCGGGTCGAGGGTCTTGGCCACGAAGATGGCGTGCCAGATGCAGAAGATCAGCACCGTCCACACCTTGCGGGAGTGGTCGGCCTCCTCCCGCTTGTGCTCCTCCAGCAGCCGCATCGCGTACGACAGGTCGATCAGGTCACCGGCGCCGGAGGTGGAGAGCATGTGCCGGGCCCACTCGTACATTTCGCCGCGCAGCCAGACCCGGGTCGGGGTCGGGAAGCCGAGCTTCTTCCGGTTGACGATGGCCGGCGGGACGACGCCCTGCAGCGCCTGGCGCATGGCGTACTTGGTGGCGTCCGAGCGGGGCGGGAGCTTGAGGTCCACCGGGATGGTGGCCGCCACGTCGAAGACCTCCCGGTCGAGGAAGGGCACCCGAACCTCCAGCGAGTGCGCCATCGAGATCCGGTCCGCCTTGACCAGGATGTCGCCGCGCAACCACGTGTAGAGGTCGACGTACTGCATCTTGGTGACGTCGTCGAGCTCGGTGCACTCGGCGTAGATCGGCGCGGTCACGTCCGTGTAGCGCACCGAGGGGTCGTAGCGGCGCAGCAGGTGCTGCTTCTCCTCCTCGGTGAACATCCGGGCGTTGCCGTAGTAGCGCTGCTCGATCGGGGTGGTGCCGCGCTCCAGGAAGCTCTTGCCCTTGACGCCCTGCGGGATCGCCTTGGAGACCGCGCGCAGCCCCTTCTGCACCCCGCCCGGCAGGCCGTTGACGGTGCCCAGCGAGAGCGGCTCCCGGTAGATCGTGTAACCGCCGAAGAACTCGTCGGCGCCCTCGCCGGAGAGGACCACGGTGACGTGCTCGGCCGCCTTCTTGGCGACGAAGTAGAGCGGGACCAGCGCCGGGTCGGCCACCGGGTCGTCCAGGTGCCAGACGATCTTCGGCAGCGCGTCGATCATGTCCTGCGGCCCGATCTTGGTCGGGATCGTGGTCACGTCGAGGTGCCGGGCCGAGTCCTGGGCCACGTCGATCTCGGAGTAGCCGGGCACGTCGTACCCGACGGTGAAGGTGAGGATGTTCGGGTTGAACTCCCGGGCCAGGGCCACCACCGCGGTGGAGTCGATGCCGCTGGACAGGAACGAACCGACCGGCACGTCCGAGCGCATGTGCATCCGGACGCTCTCCCGCAGCGTCTCCCGGATGTCGTGGTAGAGCCGCTGCTCGTCGGAGACCGGGGCGGGGCGGAACACCGGCCGGTACCAGCGCCGCACGTCGATCCGGCCGCCCGGGGTCCAGGTCAGGTACTCGCCGGAGCCGATCCGGCTGACGCCCTTGTGCAGGGTGCCCGGCTCCGGGACGTACTGCAGGGTCAGGTAGTGGCTCAGGCTGGCCGTGTCGATGCCGGCGTCACCCTCGTAGTTCGACTGGGCGAAGGGCAGCAGCGCCTTCTTCTCCGAGGCGAGGTAGAGCCCGTCGGCGGTCTCCAGGTAGTGCAGCGGCTTGATGCCGAAGTAGTCCCGGGCACCGAACGCGCGGCGCTCCTGCCGGTCCCAGATGACGAAGGCGAACATGCCGCGCAGCCGGCTGAGCACCTGCTCGCCCCAGTAGTGGTACCCGGCGACGATCACCTCACCGTCGCCCGCGGTGGCGAACTGGGCGCCGAAGTTGCGGGCCAGTTCGTCGCGGAGCTCGATGTAGTTGTAGATCTCACCGTTGAAGGTGAGCAGGTAGCGCCCGTTGGCGTAGGGCAGCGGCTCGTGGCTGGAGGCCACGTCGATGATCGCCAGCCGCTTGTGCGCGAACACCCCGTCCGCGTACCGGCCGGAGGCGTCGCCGACCACCTCGACCCCGGTCTCGTCCGGGCCGCGGTGGTGCAGGCATTCCAACGCCCCGGCGATGTTGTCGCGGTGAGCGGCGGCGTCGCCGCGCGCACTGAAGAAGGCCAGGAGTCCGCACATGGTGGTCATCTTTTCACGCGGTTCATCCGGCCGTCGCGGCACCGCCGGCTCTGCCTCTGTCCACGCACGCATGACGGCCGTCGCGGCACCGCAGGCACTCTGCCGCAGCCATCCGACCGGGCCACCACGGGTCCCGGGCCGCCGAGCCGAGACGGTACGGTCGGACCAGCAACGACGCGGAGGGAGCGAACCATGGCCGAGGAGAAGACGGGCGGCAAGCCGGCGGACGGCACCGAGTCGCACGACCCGGATTTCCCGGAGGCGTTCCTGGCCTTCATGCGCGAGGGGTGGCGGGACACCACCCTGCCGGTGGGCCCCCGGCCGGAGGTGCCCAACCACGCCAAGCGCCGGGCCGCGCTCTCCGCGGCCTTCCCGGGCGAGACGCTGGTCATCCCCACCGGCACCGAGAAGGTACGCGCCAACGACACCGACCACCCGTTCCGGCCGGGCAGCGACTTCGCGTACCTGACCGGCGACCACGACCCGGACAGCGTGCTGGTGATGCGGCCGAACGGCTCGGGCCACGACGCCACGCTGTTCATGCGGCCCCGGTCGTCGCGGACGACCGACGAGTTCTTCCGCAGTCGGCACGGCGAGCTGTGGGTGGGGCGGCGGCACACCCTGAGGGAGAAGTCGACCGAGCTGGGCCTGCCCACCGAGGACCTGACCGCGCTGGACGCCGCGCTCGCCGGGCTGGCGCCGGGGCGTACCCGGGTGCTGCGGGGTTTCGACCCCCGGGTGGACGCGGCCGTGCGCCCCTGGGACGGCCCGCGCGCCGAGGGCCAGCCGGCCCGCGACCGGGAGCTGGCCATCGCGATTTCCGAGCTGAAGCTGGTCAAGGATGAGTGGGAGATCGCCCAGCTCCAGGATGCGGTGGACGCGACCGTCCGCGGCTTCGAGGACGTGGCGCGGGCGTTGCCGGCCGACCGGGGTGTCTCGGAGCGGCTGCTGGAGGGGATCTTCGCGCTGCGCGCCCGGCACGACGGCAACGACGTCGGCTACAACTCGATCGTCGGCGGTGGCGAGCACGCCACGATCCTGCACTGGGTGCACAACCACGGCGCCACCCGCCCGGGTGAACTGCTGCTGATGGACATGGGCGTGGAGAACCGTAACCTGTACACCGCCGACGTCACCCGGGTGCTGCCGGTCGACGGCCGGTTCACCCCGCTGCAGCGCCAGGTCTACGACGCGGTGTACGCCGCCCAGCAGGCCGGCATCGACGCGATCAGGCCGGGCGTGGCGTTCCGAGAGGTGCACCTGACCTCGATGCGGGTGCTCGCCGAGGCGCTGAAGGATCTCGGCCTGCTGCCGGTGAGCGTGGACGAGGCGATGGACCCGGCCTCCACGGTCTACCGCCGCTGGACGCTGCACGGCACCAGCCACATGCTCGGCATCGACGTGCACGACTGCGCCAACGCCCGCAAGGAGACCTACCGGGACGGCCCGCTCGGCGAGGGCTACGTGCTCACCGTCGAGCCGGGCCTGTACTTCCAGCCGGAGGACGAGCTGGTCCCCGAGGAGCTGCGTGGCATCGGCGTCCGGATCGAGGACGACATCCTGGTCACCGCGACCGGCTCGGTGAACCTCTCGGCGGGGCTGCCGCGCCGCTCGGACGAGGTGGAGAGCTGGCTGGCCGCGCAGCGCGAGGCGGGTCCGCGCCTGCCCGGCTGAGCCCGGTTACGACCTGAGCGGCGGGCCCCGCCGCCGACGTACGCGACGATCTCTCGTCCCGGCGTTGGCGGCGGGGCCCGTTGCCGTTTCCGCTGTTCGCGCCGATCGCGCCCTTCTCGACCCTCCGCACGCCGACGCGCCACCCGGCCGGAATGTGAGGGTAAGGCGGGGTTTTTCGGATACGTCCTCCTCGTGAGGATCCTTCTCATACGGTGGGGATCAGATGCTGCAACCGATTTGTAGCTGGTCGCCCCGCTCCGAGTGGTGCGACCCCGTCTGATAGAGAGAAAGGGCGGAAGGCTCTGATGTCTCAAGACGTAACGGCTTCCGACGGCGGGGCCCCGACGACCCCACCCACGAACAGGCGGCGCACGCTCTGGGTCGCTACCGGCGTGGTCGGGCTGACCGGCGTCGTCGGCTTGGCGGCGCTGGGTGGCCTCGCCGCCCGGGACGACAAGTCCGACGACGCCAAGGGCGTGTCGGACAGCCAGGCGGCCACGGCCCGACAGAACGTCAGCGACGCGGGCAAGGCCGACGAGGAGAGCGAAGACAAGGGCGAGGAGGCCGACGACCACCGCGGCAAGGACCGGGATGATGAGCACGGGCGCGTGCGGGAGGTGCCCTGTGACGAGGAGAAGCTCATCGAGGCGGTCGATCTGGCCAACCGGGACCACGGTGGCACGCTGAAGCTGGCTGCGCACTGCACCTACGAGCTCGACGGCTCCGACAAGAAGTCCGGCACGGCCCTGCCGACGATCGAGCAGGAGA